>JBFJKO010000200.1:0-6444 GCA_041634935.1 Nocardioides sp. | reverse complement strand
GAGCTCGGCTACGAGATCCAGCTGGGCCTGCAGCAGGAGTCCCTGGCGCGGTTCAACACGCACTTCGACGTCTGGTTCTCCGAGCTCTCGCTCCACGAGTCGGGCTCGGTGCCCCAGACGCTCGCCCGGCTCCAGGAGCTCGGCCACGTCTTCTCGGACGGCGGCGCGCTGTGGATGCGCACGACCGACTTCGGGGACGACAAGGACCGCGTCCTGATCAAGTCCGACGCCGAGCTCACCTACTTCGCCTCCGACACCGCCTACTACCTCAACAAGCGTGAGCGTGGCTTCGATCGCTGCATCTACCTGCTGGGCGCCGACCACCACGGCTACGTGGGCCGGCTGCGCGCGATGGCGGCGTGCGTGGGTGACGACCCCGCGCAGACCCTCGAGGTCCTCATCGGGCAGATGGTCAAGATCCTCAAGGACGGCGTCGAGATGAAGCTCTCGAAGCGGGCGGGCACGATGGTGACCCTCGACGAGCTCGTCGACGAGATCGGCACCGACGCGCTGCGCTACTCCCTGGCCCGCTACCCGGCCGACTCGCCGCTGGTGCTCGACGTCGCCGAGATCACGCGTGCGTCGGCCGACAACCCGGTCTACTACGTGCAGTACGCCCACGCGCGCACCTGCCGGATGAGCGCCAACGCAGCCGACCTCGGCATGTCGGCCCCCACCGGCGACGACTTCGACGCCGCGCTGCTCGACCACGAGCGCGACCGCGCCCTGCTCCGCGCGCTCGCCGACTTCCCGGCCGTGGTGGCGAGCGCCGCCGACCTGCGCGAGCCGCACCGGGTCGCCCGGTACCTCGAGGACACCGCGTCGGTCTTCAACAAGTGGTACGACACCAAGGAGTGCCGGATGCTGCCGCACGGCGACGAGCCCGTCACCGCCGCCAACCTGGCGCGGCTGGTGCTCGTCCACGCGACCCGCACGGTGCTGTCGAACGGCCTCGGGCTCCTCGGCGTCTCGGCGCCCGAGCGGATGTGAGCAGGCGATGACCCACGAAGCCGGCTGGGCGCACGCGCCCGGAGCGCTACGCGGACCCTCCTGGTTGCGCGCGCCCGCCGACCCCAACGACCTCGTCCCGCTCCTGTGGTCGGGCACGGCCCACAAGGCCGACGGCGAGCTCGTCGTGGGCGGCGTGTCGATGAGCGACCTCGTCGCCGAGCACGACTCGCCCGCCTACGTGCTCGACGAGGTCGACTTCCGCACCCGTGCGGGAGCGTTCCGCGACGCCTTCAGCGACTACGACGTCTACTACGCCGGCAAGGCGTTCCTCTGCACCGAGGTGGTGCGCTGGGTCGCCGACGAGGGGCTCTGCCTCGACGTCTGCTCGCCCGGCGAGCTGCTGGTCGCGCTGCGGGCGGGCTTCGACGCCGCGCGCATCGGCTACCACGGCAACAACAAGACGGTGCCCGAGCTCGGTCGGGCCGTCGAGGCCGGGGTGGGCCGGATCGTGCTCGACTCGTTCGTCGAGATCGAGCGCCTCGCGGCGGCGGCCGCGCAGGCCGGCACCACCCAGGGCGTGATGATCCGGGTGACGGCCGGCGTCGAGGCCCACACCCACGAGTACATCGCGACCGCCCACGAGGACCAGAAGTTCGGCTTCTCGATCACCTCCGGCGACGCCCTCGAGGCCGTGCGCCGGGTGCTCGCGGCGCCGGGTCTCGAGCTGCTCGGGCTGCACAGCCACATCGGCAGCCAGATCTTCGACTCCTCCGGGTTCGAGGTGGCCGCACGCCGCGTACTGGCCCTGCATGCCCGGGTCGGCACCGAGCTGGGCGTCGTGATGCCCGAGATGGACCTCGGCGGCGGGTTCGGCATCGCCTACACGACCCAGGACGACCCCTCCGAGCCGGCGCGCCTGGCCGCCGAGATGACCGAGATCGTCGCCCACGAGTGCCGTGCCCTCGGGATCGACGCCCCGCGCCTGTCCATCGAGCCCGGACGGGCGATCGTCGGGCCGGCGATGTGCACCGTCTACACCGTCGGCACCGTCAAGCCGGTCGCCCTCGACGGTGGCGCGGTGCGCACCTACGTCTCGGTCGACGGCGGGATGAGCGACAACATCCGCACGGCCCTCTACGACGCCGACTACTCCTGCACCCTCGCGGCGCGGCACTCGGACGCGCCTCCCGTGCTGGCCCGGGTCGTCGGCAAGCACTGCGAGGCCGGCGACATCGTCGTGCGCGACGAGTTCCTCCCCGGCGACGTCGAGCCGGGGGACCTGCTCGCCGTGCCCGGCACGGGCGCCTACTGTCGCTCGATGGCCTCCAACTACAACCACTCCCTGCGGCCGCCGGTGATCGCGGTGCGGGACGGCGCTGCACGCGTCGTGGTGAGACGCGAGACTGAGGACGACCTGTTGGCAACGGATGTAGGGGCATGATGAATCAGCGTGACGCCGGCGACCAGCGGTCGCTGCGAGTGGCGGTCCTCGGGTGCGGGGTGGTCGGCTCGCAGGTGGTCCGGCTGCTCCTCGAGCAGGCCGACGACCTCGCGGCGCGGATCGGGCGTCCGGTCGAGCTCGCCGGGGTCGCCGTCCGCCGTCTCGACGCCCCCCGGGACGTCGACGTCCCCGACGGGCTGATCACCACCGACGCCGCGGGCCTCGTCTCGCGCGAGGACGTCGACCTGGTGGTCGAGGTCATCGGCGGCATCGAGCCCGCGCGCGGCCTGATCCTCTCGGCCCTCGAGCACGGGGCCAGCGTCGTGAGCGCCAACAAGGCCCTCATCGCCGAGGACGGGCCCACGCTCTTCGAGGCGGCCGAGAAGGCCGGCCGCGACCTCTACTACGAGGCAGCCGTCGCCGGAGCCATCCCGATCCTGCGCCCGCTGCGCGAGTCGCTCGCCGGCGATCGGGTGACGCGGGTGCTCGGCATCGTCAACGGCACGACCAACTACATCCTCGACAAGATGGACACCTCCGGGGCCGGGTTCGCCGAGGCGCTCGCCGAGGCCCAGGAGCTCGGCTACGCCGAGGCCGACCCGACCGCGGACGTCGAGGGCTTCGACGCCGCCGCCAAGGCGGCGATCCTGGCCTCGCTGGCCTTCCACTCGCGCGTCACCGCCTCCGACGTCCACCGCGAGGGCATCTCCGAGGTCACCGCCGCCGACGTCAACTCCGCCCGCGAGATGGGCTGCGTCGTCAAGCTGCTCGCGATCTGCGAGCTGCGCACCGGGGTCGAGGGCGCCGAGGACGGCGAGGCCATCGCCGTGCGCGTCCACCCGGCCATGATCCCGGCGAGCCACCCCCTGGCCAGCGTCCGTGGGGCCTACAACGCGGTCTTCGTCGAGTCCGACGCGGCCGGCGAGCTGATGTTCTACGGCCCGGGCGCCGGTGGTGCCCCGACGGCCAGCGCGGTGCTGGGCGACCTCGTCTCGGCCGCCCGCAACCACCTCGCCGACACCCGCGGCGCCGGCGAGTCGGCGTACGCCGAGCGTCCGGTGCTGCCGATGGGGGAGGCGCGCACGCGCTACCACGTCGCGATCGACGTCGACGACCGTGCCGGCGTGCTGGCCACGGTCGCGCTGGCCTTCGCCGAGCACGGCGTCTCGATCCAGACCGTGCGACAGGAGGGTCGCGACGACGACGCGCAGCTCGTCGTGGTCTCGCACTGGGCCACCGACGCGCAGCTCAGTGCGACCGTCGAGCACCTGCGCGGGCTCGACATCGTGCGTGAGGTCACCTCGGTGATGCGCGTGGAAGGCGGCGACGAATGAGCACCTCGACCGGCAGCGCCGGCGGCACCCGCCAGGCCACCCACCAGTGGCGCGGGATCATCGAGGAGTACCGCGACCTCCTGGACATCCCCGCCGACACCCCGGCCATCACCCTGCGCGAGGGCGGCACCCCGCTGGTCTTCTCCGAGTGGCTCTCGGGCCTGACGCGCGCCGAGGTCTGGCTCAAGGTCGAGGGCAACAACCCCACGGGCTCCTTCAAGGACCGCGGCATGACGGCTGCGATCTCGGTCGCCAAGGCCGAGGGCGCCGAGGCCGTGGTCTGCGCCTCCACCGGCAACACCTCGGCCTCGATGGCGGCCTACGCGGCCAAGGCCGGGCTCAAGCCGCTCGTGCTCGTGCCCGAGGGCAAGATCGCCGCCGGCAAGATGGCGCAGGCCATCGTCCACGGCGCCCAGGTGATCATGGTGCGCGGCAACTTCGACGACTGCCTCACCATGGCTCGCGGGCTCTCGCGCGACTACCCCGTCGCCCTGGTCAACTCGGTCAACCCGGTGCGGCTGGAGGGTCAGAAGACGGGGGCCTTCGAGATCGTCGACTTCCTCGGTGACGCCCCCGACTACCACCTGCTCCCGGTCGGCAACGCCGGCAATATCTCCGCCTACTGGCTCGGCTACCGCCAGTACCGCGACCTCGGGATGGCCACCAGGACGCCGGTCATGCGTGGCTTCCAGGCCGCCGGCGCCTCGCCCCTGGTCACCGGCGAGCCGTTCCCCGACCCCGAGACCAAGGCCACCGCGATCCGCATCGGCAACCCGGCGTCCTGGGACCTCGCCGTGGCGGCCGCGTCGGAGTCGGGCGGGCGCTTCGCCGCCGTGACGGACGAGCAGATCCTCGCCGCCCAGCGCGCGCTGGCCCAGCATGACGGCGTCTTCGTCGAGCCGGCCTCGGCGGCCGGCATCGCCGGGCTGCTGCAGGAGCTGGAGGCGGGGGAGTCCTACGCCGGCAGCACCGTCGCGATCACGGTCACCGGTCACGGCCTCACGGACACCGCGACGGCCCTCGAGGGTGTGGGTCCCCTGGTCGACACCGTGATCGACGCTGACGTGGCGGCGGCCGCGGCCGCTGCCGGCCTCGCGTAGGCCGTCTGGTGACCCTGCTCCGCGGACCGGTGCGCGTCAGCGTGCCTGCGACGTCCGCCAACCTGGGCCCGGGCTTCGACGCCCTCGGCCTGGCGCTCGACCTGCGCGACCGGCTCGAGGCCGAGGTGCTCCCGGAGGGCCTGGTCGTCGAGGTGGACGGCGCGGGCAGCGACTCGGTGCCGCGCGACGAGCGCCACCTGGTGGTGCGGGCGATGCGCATCGCCTTCGACGCGCTGGGGGAGCAGCCCACAGGGCTGCGCCTCTCGTGCCACAACGTCATCCCGCACGCCCGCGGCCTCGGCTCGTCGTCGGCCGCCATCGTGGGAGGACTGGCCCTGGCCCGCGGCCTTATCGAGGGCGGGGCCGACCGCCTGGACGACGAAGCGCTGTTCCAGCTCGCCGCCGAGCTGGAGGGGCATCCCGACAACGTCGCCCCCGCCTGCTTCGGCGGGTTCGTGATCTCCGGGCGCGACGACGAGGGGCCGGCCGCTGCGTCCTTCTTCGCCGTGGCGTCGCCCGTGTCCGACGACCTCACCGCAGTCGTGCTGGTCCCGCCGGAGGGAGTCGAGACCGAGGTCGCCCGTGGGCTGCTGCCCGCGCAGGTGGCGCACGCCGACGCGGCGGCCAACGCCGGCCGCGCCGCCCTCCTCGTGGCGGCCCTGGCGGGTCGTCCCGACCAGCTCGTGCGCGGGACGCGCGACCTGCTGCACCAGGACCACCGCCGACCCGCGATGCCGGCCACGCTCGAGCTGGTCGACGCACTGCGTGCGGCCGGCGTGCCGGCCATCGTGTCCGGCGCCGGCCCCACGGTGCTCGCCTTCGCGGGCGCGACCGGACCGGTCGCCGCCGACGACGTGCTGGCCCGCTGCCCGGTGGGCTGGGCCGCCCTCCACCTCGACCTCGACGCCCGCGGCGTCGTCGTCGAGCAGGGTCCGGCCGCGACGTGAGCCGCACCGGGGGTGGCGCGAGCGCGCCCAGTGGTAGGTTTCACGAGCCAGCGGACCTCGAGCTGTGCCGGTGATCTCACCAGGTCTCATCAGGCGCGCAGGTCCTCTCCCGCACGACGATCACGCCGCACGGCGTCCTCTCGGCGGACAGCACTCCCCAACAGATGTCGGCGACCTCGCCGCGTCGACTCAGCGAACGTGGTAAGGATTCCCCCGTGACCGACCCCCTTGACTCCCCGGCCGACGCCCCGGCCGACGCTCCGGCGGCGGCGCCGAAGAAGCGCTCCGGCGGGCTCAACTCGATGCTGCTCGCCGACCTCAAGGCGATGGCCGCCGGGATGGGCATCTCCGACGCCGCGACGATGAAGAAGGCGCAGATCGTCGAGGCGATCAAGGCCACGCAGGCCCAGGGAGCCACCGCACCGCCGGCCAGGGCGCGCGCGGCGCGGGCGGCTGCCACCAAGGGCGCCCCCAAGGACGCCCCCAAGGACGCCCCCAAGGACGCCCCCAAGGACGCTGCGAAGGACTCCTCGACGAAGGACGTTCCGAAGTCCGAGAAGCCGCAGCAGGCCGAGCCGTCCCAGGGAGCGCCCCAGGGCGAGTCGCCGAAGGGCAAGGGCGACCAGCGCGACCGGGGCCAGAAGGACCAGCAGAACCAGAAGGACCAGCAG
>JBFJKO010000199.1:0-6453 GCA_041634935.1 Nocardioides sp. | reverse complement strand
GCGCCAGCAGCGCCGACGACGTCGTCGCCCTGGTGACCGGTGTCGTCGAGGACACGCCCGCCGCCCCGGCCGCCGCAGGCGCGGCGCCTGCCCCGGGCGACCCCAACGGCAAGCACAGCGGCAAGCACAGCGGCAAGCACAGCGCCGAGACGTCGTCCCGCCGGCTCGTGGCCGTCACCGCCTGCCCCACCGGAATCGCCCACACCTACATGGCTGCCGAGGCGCTCGAGGCCGCCGCGGAACGGGCCGGCGTCGACCTCACCGTCGAGACGCAGGGGTCGGCCGGTGCCACGCCCCTGGCGCCCGAGACGATCCAGCAGGCCGATGCGGTGATCTTCGCCGTCGACGTGGGGGTGCGCGACCGGCACCGCTTCGCCGGCAAGCCCCTGGTCTCCTCGGGCGTGAAGCGTCCCATCGAGGAGGCCGACGCGATGATCGCCGAGGCCCTGCGTCTTGCCGACGACCCGTCGGCGCCCAGGGTCGAGGCAGGCACCGACTCCAGCGAGTCGTCGTCCGCGTCGACCAGCAAGGGCGGGACGGTGCGACGGGTCCTGATGACCGGCGTCTCCTACATGATCCCGTTCGTGGCGGCGGGGGGTCTGCTCATCGCGCTGTCCTTCCTGCTCGGCGGCTACGAGATCGTCAACCACCCCGAGATCGCCACCGAGAACTCCCTCGCCGACCTGCCCGACCTGGCCGCGCTCGGGCTCGACCACGCGCTGTTCGGGAGCCCGTTGCTGGCCTACCTCGGAGCCCTGATGTTCGTGCTCGGCGGCGCGGCGTTCGGCTTCCTCGTGCCGGCCCTGGCCGGCTACATCGCCTACGCCATCGCCGACCGCCCCGGCATCGCCCCCGGCTTCGTGATGGGCGCCGTGGCGGGGATCACCGGCTCCGGCTTCATCGGCGGCATCATCGGCGGCGTCCTCGCCGGGCTCTCCGCGCACTGGATCGCCCAGCGATCGGTGCCGGCCTGGGCACGTGGCCTGATGCCGGTACTGGTCATCCCGCTCGGCGCGACGCTCGCGAGCGGCTTCGTGATGGTGGTCCTGCTCGGTCGCCCGCTCGCCGCCCTCAGCGACGGCCTCAGCGACGGCCTCAACAGCATGAGCGGGGGCTCCGCGATCCTGCTGGGCGTCATCCTCGGCCTGATGATGGCCTTCGACATGGGCGGCCCCTTGAACAAGACCGCCTACGCCTTCGCCACCACCGGGCTGGCGGCCGTGGGCACCGTCCAGGACGCCCCGGAGCTGAAGATCATGGCCGCCGTGATGCTCTCCGGCATGGTGCCTCCGATCGCCCTGGCCCTCGCCACCGTCGTGCGGCCCCGGCTCTTCAACCAGGCCGAGCGCGAGAACGGCAAGGCCGGGTGGCTCCTCGGCTCCAGCTTCATCACCGAGGGCGCGATCCCCTTCGCCGCCGCCGACCCGCTGCGGGTCATCCCGGCCATCATGCTCGGCAGCGCCGTGACCGGCGGCCTGTCCCAGGCCTTCGACGTCGGCCTCCGCGCGCCGCACGGCGGCATCTTCGTGCTCTTCGCCGTCGACGGCGTGCTGGGCTTCCTGATCGCCCTCGCCGCTGGGGTGGTGGTCGGGGCTGCCGCCGTCATCGGCCTGAAGTCCCTATCCCGTGAACCAGCCGTCCCGGTCGACCTCGGCGAGCCCGCAGCGGTCTGACCGGCACCCGCTCGACCCATCCGACAAGCCACGCACCACCCAGCACGACCGACCCTCGAAGGAGCACCACATGCCCACCACCACCGTCACCGTCGGCTCGACCGTCGGCCTGCACGCCCGCCCCGCCGCGATCATCTCCGAGGCCGCCTCCGAGCTCGACTCGGAGGTCTTCATCGGGATGCCCGGCGACGAGCCCGTCGACGCCGGCTCGTCGCTGATGATCATGACGCTGGGGGCCGGCCACGGGGACTCCGTCGAGATCTCCGGTGACAACGAGGCCGACGTCGCCACGATCGCCGAGCTGGTGGCCAAGGACCTCGACGCCTGATCCGGCGGTGCTCCGGCCACCGGTCCCGCCCGCCGGGCGGTGGCCGGCGCACCGCTGCCTGGCACCACCCCCGCCCAGCGGTGCCACAGCCACCGAACCTGAACGAAACCGGTGGCCACCACACCGCCCACCGGCGCCACCCCCGCCCAGCGGTGCCACAGCCGCCGAACCCGAATGCCAACCGGTGGCCACCACACCGCCCACCGGCACCACCCGGGCGCGCCGCGCGCTCGTCCCGATCCCGCTGGCCGGCCGTGAGATCGTCGTCCCGTGGCCTCCCCGCACACCTCCCCCGCCCGCCGGCGCCGCCGCGGCTCCTGGGCCGTCGGCCTCGGACTCGTCCTGGTCGGCGCGGGCGTGGTGCTGCTCGGCTACGTCGGGTGGCAGCTCTACGGCACCAACTACGTCTCGCAGCAGCGCCACGACCGCACGGTCGAGGCGCTGCGCGAGGCCTGGGCCGGGTCGGGCGACCCCGGCCCCACCGGCACCGGCACCGACTCGGTCCCCAGCGGAGGCTCCTCGGCCGACGCGATCGTCCGCGTGCCTGCCTTCGGCGAGGACTTCGCCGTACCGCTCGTCGAGGGCATCGAGGACGACGCCCTCGCCGCGGGACTGGGCCACTTCCCGGAGTCCGTCGGACCCGGCGAGCCCGGCAACTTCGCCCTCGCCGGCCACCGCATCACCCACGGCGAGCCGCTGCGCGACCTCCCGGACCTCGTGGCCGGCGACGAGATCGTCGTCGAGACCCGCGACTGGGTGCACACCTACGTGCTCGACACCGGCGGCGACGACCTCCGCGTGCCGTTCACCGCGACCTGGGTCGTCGGACCGACGCCGACCAATCCCGACGGCGGGGTGTCGCCCGACACCGCCGAGACGCACCTGATCACCGTCACCACGTGTGCCGAGCTGTTCCACACCGACGACCGGCTGGTGGCGTTCGGCCACCTGGTGGAGTCACGGCCCCGCTGAGCCCTCTGGGTCCGAGCCGTCGCTCCCTCGCAGCGTGAGGTAGACCGCGCGCATCCCGACCGCGCGCTCGAGCTCCTCGGTGACGGAGGCGAAGAACTGGCTGCGGTAGGTGTCGTCGGTGACGGCCGAGACGGTGAAGTACAGGCCGGAGAAGGCCGCCAGGAACAGCGAGACCTGGAGCAGCTCGACCGAGGCGTTGGGCAGGAACGGCAGCGCGTGGATGCCGAGACCCTCACGCGCCGTCCAGGACTCCTGGACCCCCTCGCTCATCACCAGGGCCCCGAAGACGAGGAAGAAGCCGAAGACGGTCATCGCGAGCAGCACGACCTGGCCCACCTGCACGACCAGCAGGACGAGGATGAGGTTCCACCGGTCGTAGCCGCGCACCGTGGCCCGCGCCGCGGGGTCTGCGCCCGCAGCGATGAGGTCGCGGGTCGCGTCGGCGAGCGGGGTGCCGCGCGTGGCCCGCAGCAGGAAGGAGGCGTCGACCGCGTCGTCGACCCGATCGACCTCCTCGGGCAGCCGGACGAGGAGGAACATCACCGCGAGCGAGAGCAGCAGCAGGACCGTCAGCCACAGCAGCCCGGGGGCGAGCGCGGAGGTCATCTGCCAGACCTCGGCGTTGATGAACAGGAACGTCACGAAGACGAGCAGCAGAGGCAGGGCCCGGCTCGCCATCGGTACGAGCAGCTTGAGACTGCCGAAGGTCCGACCCAGCGCCCAGAGCACGATCTCGCGGGCGTGCAGGGCGGTGAAGGTGTAGTAGAGGGCACCGAGACCGACGGTCGAGGCGACGACCGCCGGGATCGCCGTCTCCTGGTCGAGCAGGACCGCGGCGTAGACCGCGGCCGCAGCGACGAGGACGACGACCAGCGCGGTGGGCAGCATCCGCCGCGGGCGCAGCCCGTCCCGCACCGACGCGCGGACCGAGGGCACGAAGTAGGTGAGCCCGTGACTCAGGAACCAGCGCTCGGCCCGGGCGACGTGCGCAGCGGTCCCGGAGGACTCAGCGGCCCCAGAGCCCGCCGCGGCCGAGTCGCCGTACGACGAGGGGGACGACGACTCCTCAGCCACCGAGGACGTCCCGGGCGCGGTCGACGTCGGCCGCCATCTGCTCGAGGAGGGGGTCGAGGCCGTCGAAGGCGACCATGCCACGCAGACGCTCGACCAGCTCGACCTCGACCTCGACGCCGTACAGGTCGAGGTCGGTGCGGTCGAGCACGTAGGACTCGACGCGGCGGTCGCGCTCGCCCTCGAAGGTCGGGTTGGTGCCGATGCTGATCGCGGCCGGGAAGGTCTCACCGGTGTCGAGACGGCGCAGCCGGCCGGCGTAGACGCCGTCGGCGGGCGCAGCGGCCTGCGGGTCGGTGGGGACGTTGGCCGTCGGGTAGCCGATCTCGCGGCCACGCTGGTCGCCCTGGGTCACGGTGCCGCGCACGGTCACCGGACGACCCAGCGCCTCCGCGGCGCCCGCCACGTCACCCGCGGCGAGGCAGGTGCGGATGTAGGTCGAGGACCACACCTGGGGACCGCCGTCGAGCTCGACACCCTCGGCCGTGAACCCGGCCGCGGCTCCGGCCTCGCGCAGGAAGGCGACGTCGCCGGAGGCGCGCGAGCCGAAGCGGAAGTTGGCGCCCACCACCACGGCGCGCGCGTGGAGCGCGTCCACCAGCACCCGGTCGACGAACTCCTGGGGCGACCACTTCGCGACGCTGAGGTCGAACGGCAGCACGAACACGTGGTCGACGCCTGCGTCCTCGAGCAGGGCCGCGCGCTCCTCGATGCTCGTGAGCATCGAGGGGGCGTGCTCGGGGCGCAGCACCGCCATCGGGTGCGGGTCGAAGATCACGGCCACCAGCGGGGCGTCTAGCCGGTCGGCTGCGGCGCGGGCGCGGGAGAGCACCGCTCGGTGGCCCCGGTGGACCCCGTCGAAGTTGCCGATCGTCACGCCGCTCGCCTCGAGGCCCGCCGGCACGTCGTCGAAGCTGCGCCAGGTCGTCACGGGGCAGAGCCTAATCGTCGCGCCCCCTGTCCCAGGCAGCGCACCTGCGCGTCCTCAGACGAAGACGGCGACCGCACGGGCGCGGCCGTCCTTCGGCTCGTAGAGCGCGAGGAACTCGCCCGCGGGGTCGAAGAGCGCGGTCAGCCCGTCGAGCGGCAGGTCGAGGGCGCGGCCGAAGCGCACGTCGTCGGCGTCCGACTGCTCGAGGTCGAGGCAGACGAAGCTCGACCGCGCCGCCTGCGCGATCGGCAGGACGGCGAAGCCCTCCGCGAGCTCGTCGAGCGTGGCGGCGACGTCCAGGTCGAAGGGACCGACCGCCGTACGACGCAGCGCGCTCAGGTGGCCGCCGACACCCAGGGCCGCTCCGGCGTCACGGGCGATGGCGCGGATGTAGGTGCCGCTGGAGCAGCGCACCGAGATCCGGACCTCGGGCAGGTCGACGGCGTGGACCGTGAGGTCGTGGATCGTGACCGGGCGGGCTTTGAGCTCGACCTGCTCCCCGTCGCGGACACGGGCGTAGGCGCGCTTGCCGTCGACCTTGATCGCCGACACCGCGGTCGGGACCTGCTCGATGTCGCCGACGAAGCCGGCCAGCACCTCGCGCACCCGGTCCTCGGTGATCTCGGCGAGTGCCGCCTCGTCAGCGACGTCGGTGACCTCGCCCTCCGCGTCGTCGGTCGTGGTGCTGGTGCCGAGCCGGATCGTGGCGTCGTACTGCTTCTCGGTGAGCATCAGGTGACCCAGGAGCCGGGTCGCCCGGTCGACGCCGAGCACCAGCACACCGGTGGCCATCGGGTCGAGGGTGCCGGCGTGACCGACCTTGCGGGTGCCCGCCAGGCGTCGTACGCGCGACACGACGTCGTGCGACGTCATGCCGCCCGCCTTGTCCACGACCACCAGGCCGGGAGTGACGGCAGAGCTCACGCGTCCTCGTCGTCCTCGTCGGCTGCGTCGACGCCGTCGACTGACGGGGCGGCATCGTCCTCGTCGTCGAGGAGCTCCCGCGGCTTCTTGTAGGGGTCCTCCTCGCCGGCGTAGGCGTTGCCGCGCTGCGCGGCGACCGCGTCGTCCTGCGCCTTCGCGCGGGCCAGCACCTCGTCGAGCGCGCGGGCCTCCTCGGGCAGCGCGTCGTGCATGAAGGTCAGGGTCGGCGCGGTGCGCGTGCCGAGCTGCTTGGCGACCTCGGAGCGCAGGATCCCCTTCGCGGACTCCAGCGCCACCGCGGTGCTCTTCATCTCCTCGTCACCGCCGAGGACGGTGTAGAAGAGCGTCGCGTGCTGCCCGTCGCCGGTCAGCCGGACGTCGGTGATGGTCACGAAGCCGAGGCGAGGGTCCTTGATGCGGCGCTCGAGCATCTCGGCGACGACCACCTGGATGCGGTCGGCGAGCTTGCGGACGCGGGGGTTGGCCATAATGCGTGGCCTTTCGGGAAGAGTGCTGGGGTGGGCAGTTTCACCACGTAAGCGGTGAAACTCCCG
>JBFJKO010000198.1:0-6503 GCA_041634935.1 Nocardioides sp. | reverse complement strand
GTCGAGCCACATCAGGGCGTTGTCGAGGATCAGGCGACGGACCTCGGCGGAGTCGTCACCGTCGAGGTTGACCTGGTCGCCCCACGTGTTGCGGCCCGAGGTCAGGTAGGGCCCGAACATCGGCAGGTAGTTGCCCGAGGGGCCGAGGTGGTTGTAGACGACGTCCTGGATCACGCCCATCCCGGCGCGGTGGCAGGCGTCGACGAAGCGCTGGTAGGCGGACGGGCCGCCGTAGGTCTCCTCGACGGCGAACCAGCCGACCCCGTCGTAGCCCCAGTTGTGGGTGCCACCGAAGGAGTTCACCGGCAGCAGCTCGACGAGGTCGACGCCGATCGAGCGGAGGTGGTCGAGGCGTCCGATCGCGGCGTCGAGGGTGCCCTCGGGGGTGAAGGTGCCGAGGTGCAGCTCATAGATCACCGCACCCGCGAGCTGGCGTCCGGTCCACGCCCCGTCACGCCAGACGTGGTCGTCGGCGCGGAACGTGCGCGACCGCTCGTGGACGCCGGCGGGCTGCCGGCGCGAGCGCGGGTCCGGACGCGGCACGTCGTCGCCGTCGAGGAGGTAGCCGTAGTCGACGTCGAGCTCGGCCGGGTCGGGCACCGGCGCGGACGGCGTCCACCACCCGTCGTCGCCGCGGCGCATGGGCACGACCTGGTGACCCACCGACAGCTCGACGGACGACGGACGCGGAGCCCAGACGTCGTACGGGCCGCGGCGTCCGGTGGCAGCGGTCACGACGCGTCCTCGTCGGCGCGGGTCAGCAGGGCCACCGGCCAGACGTCGAGCACCTCGTTCAGCAGCACGGTGCCGTCGGACTCGAGGTCGCGGTCGGTGACGTGGTCCCACCAGCGTCCGGCCGGCAGCACCAGCTCGGTGTCGCCCCAGCCGCCGCGTCGGGAGAACCCGAGCGGCAGGCGGGTCGCCAGGGTGACCGCGCCACCCCGGTCGAAGGCGACGAGGTGCTCGGCGGCGTCGCCGCGCGCCTCGACCGGCTCGTAGGCGGTGAACAGCTCGGCATGGTCGCGACGCAGGTGCAGAGCTGCCGTGGTCGTGGCGAGCTTGCCGCGCGCGTCGTGGTCGGGGTAGCGCTCGCCGAGCAGCCGGGCCCGCAGGTCGAAGTCGACCGGACGCCGGTTGTCGGGGTCGACCAGGGACTGCTCCCACAGCTCCGAGCCCTGGTAGACGTCGGGGACGCCGGGGATCGTGAGCGCCAGCATCTTCGCCGAGAGCGCGTTGCTCCGGCCGGGCTCGGCCACGAGGTCCAGCAGGTCGCGCAGCACGGCCGCGACGTCGGGGGAGTCGAAGGCCGCGTCGACGGCCGCGTGGACGGTCGACTCGTACTCCTCGTCGGGCGCGGTCCAGGCGGTGTGGTCGCCGGCCTCCCGCATCGCCTTCTCGGCGTAGGCGTGCAGCCGCGCCCGCAGGTCGGGATCCTGCGGGTCGGAGTCGTCCCACGCGCCGAGGACGGCCTGCCACAGCAGGGTCGCGAAGGCGCCGTCCGGCACCGGCGCGAGGTCCTGCAGACGCTTCAGCGCGGCCGTCCAGGTGTCGGGGGCCTCGGCCAGGACGGCGATGCGGGCGCGGACGTCCTCACCGCGCTTGGTGTCGTGGGTCGACGTGCAGGTCATCGCCGTCGCACGATCGCGCTGACGCGCGCTCATGAGCAGGTGGAAGCCCTCGACGGGCAGGCACTTCTCGCTCGGGTCGCCACCGACCTCGTTGAGCGAGGTGAGGGCGTTGTAGCGGTAGAAGGCGCAGTCCTCGACACCCTTGGCCATCACCATCCCCGAGGTCTGCTGGAAGCGCAGGGCGGCCGGCTGCTCGGCGTCGCCGAGCACCGGCGCGAGCGCGTCGAGGACGGCGGCGAGGTCGGGCCGCTGCGCACGGGCGGCGGTGAACGCCTGGTCGAGGTAGCCCCGCGTGTGGGGCAGGTAGGAGCGGTAGACCGGGAAGCACGCGGCCAGCTCGGCGACGGCGTCGACGACCTGATCGACCGGGAACCCGACCGGGCTCGCGCTGCGGGTGCCGCGCAGGCGTGCGGCGAGGCGGCTGGTCAGCGTGGCGGTGGGTGCGGGCGTGCCGCCGGGCAGCTCGCGCACGATCCGACGGATCTCGGCGGAGAGGATCGTGTCGGCGACCGTGCGCTTGGTGCGGTGGATCAACGCCTCCCAGTCGAGGTCGTCGTGGGGCAGGCCTCCGCGCGCGACGGGCGCGGTGAGCACCCGGTCGACGTGCGCGAGCGCGTCGTAGCCGGTGGTGCCGGCCGTGGGCCAGGACGAGGGCAGGGTCTCACCGGGCTCGAGGATCTTCTCGACGAGCACGTAGGCGCCGTCGGTCAGGGCCGCGAGGTCACGCAGGTAGCCCTCGGGGTCGCGCAGGCCGTCGGGGTGGTCGACCCGCAGCCCGTCGACGAGGCCCTCGTCGAACCACCGCTTGATCTCCTGGTGGGTCTCCTCGAAGACCCACGGCTCCTCGACGCGCACGGCGGCGAGGGTGTTGACGGCGAAGAAGCGTCGGTAGTTGAGCGAGTCGTCGGCGGCGCGCCACGACACGAGGCGGTAGTGCTGCTTGTCGAGCGAGCGCGTGCGGGGCGCGAGCGGGAAGCGGTGCTCGTGGTAGCGCACCTCCCCGGCCTCGACGTCCACCGTGATCGAGGCCTCGTCGTCGTCGCCGACCACGGGCACGAGGATCTTGCCGTCACCGGCGTCCCAGTCGATGTCGAATGCCTCGGCGTAGCGCGACTCGCGGCCGTGGGTGAGCACGTCCCACCACCAGGCGTTCGCGGACGGCGTCGCGATGCCGACGTGGTTGGGCACGATGTCGACCAGCACACCCATCCCCAGCCGGCGCGCCTCGGCCGAGAGCGCGGCCAGGCCCTCGGCCCCACCGCGAGCCGGGTCGATCCGGTCGTGCCGGACGACGTCGTAGCCGTGGTCGGAGCCGGGCTCGGCCTCGAGCAGCGGGGAGAGGTAGACCCAGTCGACACCGAGCGCGTGCAGGTAGGGCAGGCGCCGCGCGGCCTCGTGGAGGTCGAACGACGCCCGCACCTGCAGGCGGTAGGTGTTGCGCGGGACGGAGGGGGTCGAGGTGCGTGGGCTCACGGTTGCACCGTACGGGTCTGCGCGGCGACCGACGCGGCGACCGACGAGTCGGGTTCCGGCTCGGGCTCGTGTCCTTCGCGGAGCACGAGCACGGTGCTCGCCGGGAGCGCGAACGTCGACCCGGCCGGGCGCGCGACGTCCGGACCGCTCGCACCGGCGGTGTTGATGACGACGTCCCACGCCTCGGCGTACTCCGCCGGGGGCAGGGTCACCTCGGTGGGCCCGTCGGCGTTGAAGTAGAGCAGGAAGTGGTCGTCGGTGATGGCCTCGCCACGCGGACCCTTGCCCGCGATGCCCTGGCCGTTGAGGAACATCCCGATCGCCTGCCCGGAGTGCCCATCATGGTCGGAGTGCTCGGGATCACCGCTGGCGTGCCAGTCGCTCTCCTCCATCGGCTCGCCGTCCAGGCGCAGCCACACGATGTCGTTGAGCCGGTCGCCGTCACCGCCCTCGACGGGGGTGCGCACGGTGGTGCCGGTGAAGAAACGCTGACGGTGGAACGTCGGGTGGTCGCGTCGCAGGCGGATCAGCTCGGAGGTGAACTCGAGCAGCGGCAGGTCGGCGCGGTCCCAGTGCACCCACGACAGCTCGGAGTCCTGGGCGTAGGTGTTGTTGTTGCCCTGCTGCGTGCGGCCCAGCTCGTCGCCGTGCAGGATCATCGGCACGCCCTGGCTGAGCAGCAGGGTGGCCAGGAAGTTGCGCTGCGAGCGCGCCCGCGCTGCGAGCACCTGGGGGTCGTCGGTCTCACCCTCGACGCCGTGGTTCGAGGAGCGGTTGTGGCTCTCGCCGTCGCGGTTGTCCTCGCCGTTGGCCTCGTTGTGCTTCTCGTTGTAGGAGACCAGGTCGCGCAGGGTGAAGCCGTCGTGGGCGGTGATGAAGTTGATCGAGGCGAACGGACGACGCCCGGAGTGCTCGTAGAGGTCGGAGGAGCCGGCGACCCGCGAGGCGAACTCGCCCAGCGACGGCTCGCCGCGCCAGAAGTCGCGGGTGGTGTCGCGGTAGGCGCCGTTCCACTCGGTCCACTGCGGCGGGAACCCGCCGACCTGGTAGCCGCCGGGTCCGACGTCCCAGGGCTCGGCGATGAGCTTGACCTGGCTGACGACCGGGTCCTGCTGGACGAGCTCGAAGAAGGTGGCGAGCCGGTCGACGTCGTAGAACTCGCGGGCCAGGGCCGAGGCGAGGTCGAAGCGGAAGCCGTCGACGTGCATCTCGGTGACCCAGTAGCGCAGCGAGTCCATGATCAGCTGCAGCGAGTGCGGGTGACGGACGTTGAGGGAGTTCCCGGTGCCGGTGTAGTCCATGTAGAACTTCTCGTCGTCCTCGACGAGGCGGTAGTAGGCCGGGTTGTCGATGCCCTTGAAGCTGAGCGTCGGGCCCAGGTGGTTGCCCTCGGCGGTGTGGTTGTAGACGACGTCGAGGATGACCTCGATGCCGGCGGCGTGCATCGTCTTGACCATCGACTTGAACTCCTGGACCTGCTGGCCCAGCGCCTGCTCCTGCGCGGAGTGCGCGGCGGCGGAGTAGTCGGCGTGGGGGGCGAGGAAGGCCAGGGTGTTGTAGCCCCAGTAGTTGCGCAGTCCCTGGTCGAGCAGGGTGGAGTCCTGGATGAACTGGTGCACCGGCATCAGCTCGATCGCGGTCACCCCGAGCTTGGTGAGGTGGTCGGTGACCGCCGGGTGCGCGAGGCCCGCGTAGGTGCCGCGCAGCTCCTCGGGCACGTCGGGGTGGAGCATGGTGAGGCCCTTGACGTGGGCCTCGTAGATGACGCTCTCGTTGTAGGGGATCGCGAGGCGGCGGTCGCCCTCCCAGTCGAAGAAGGGGTTGATCACGACGCCGAGGGTCATGTGCGGGGCGGAGTCCTCGTCGTTGCGGGAGTCCTCGTCGCCGAACGTGTAGCCGAACAGGCTCTGGTGCCAGTCGATCTCGCGCGTGGTCGCCTTCGCGTAGGGGTCGAGCAGCAGCTTGGCGGGGTTGCACCGCAAGCCGCGGGCGGGGTCCCAGGGGCCGTGCACGCGGTAGCCGTAGCGCTGGCCGGGCTGCACCGAGGGCAGGTAGGCGTGCCACACGTGGGCGTCGACCTCGGTGATCTCGACGCAGGTCTCGGTGCCGTCGGCGTCGAAGAGGCACAGGTCGACACGGTCGGCGACCTCGCTGAACAGCGCGAAGTTGGTGCCGGACCCGTCGTAGGTGGCCCCCAGTGGGTAGGGGTTTCCCGGCCAGACGGCCGCGGCCGCCTCGGATCCGGACTGCGGGGTGCTCTGGGTGCTGCTCATCGGTGCCTCCTGTTGCCTCGACCCGAGGGTTGGATCGATCCAACCACACGGTAGGACGAGCATGACGGTGTGCACGGTCCGTGCGCCTCACCCCAGGGGTCGGGTACAACATCCGCGTGTCCTCCTCTCCCGGCCCCGGCTCGGGGCCCGGCTCGGGCCCCGGCTCGAGGCCCAGCCCGGGCCCGGACGACCGCATCGGCCGGTTCCGCCTGCTCGGCCGGCTCGGGTCCGGCGCGATGGGCGTGGTCCACGACGCCCTCGAGGAGAACCTCGGGCGCCGGGTGGCGCTCAAGGTCATCGCGCCCGACCGCGCGGCGGACCCCGACTTCCGTGCGCGCTTCACCTCCGAAGCGCGCGCCCTGGCCTCGCTCGACTCGCCACACGTCGTCGGGGTCCATGCGTACGGCGAGGAGGACGGCCACCTCTACCTCGCCACCCAGCTGATCGCGGACGGCGACCTCGGCCGGCTGCTGCGCGAGTGGGGGCCGATGCCGCTCGGCCAGGCTGCCGGCCTGGTCGCGCAGGTGGCGGAGGGGCTCGCCGACGCCCACGCCGTCGGGCTCGCCCACCGCGACATCAAGCCCGCCAACGTGCTCGTACGACGCCGCGGCACCGGGCCGACGGCGACCCTGACGGCCTACCTGGGTGACTTCGGGATCGCCCGGCGCCTCGACGCCGAGGAGGCCCGGCCCGACGCGCCCGTGGCGGGGACGCCGTCGTACCTCGCCCCCGAGCTGCACCGAGGAGCCCCGGCCGGCGTCGCCACCGACGTCTACTCCGTGGGCTGCCTGCTGTGGGTCGTGCTGACCGGGTCGCCGCCGTACCCCGGGGCGACGGACGGCGAGCTCCTCCAGGCCCACCAGCACGCCCCGGTGCCGCAGCTGAGCGGGTCGGGCGAGGTCGTCGACACGCTCAACCGGGTGCTGCGCCGGGCGCTGGCGAAGTCGCCGGTCGACCGCTACCAGCGCGCGAGCGACCTGGCCGCCGACCTCCGCCGGGTCGCCGACCTGGACGACGACCCCGCGTTCCACGCCCCTGTCGGCTCGGCTCCGGCGCCGCCGCCTGCCGACGCGGGCGTCCGGTCCCGTGGCCGCGGGCTCCGGGTCCCCCTCGCAGCGACCGCGGCGCT
>JBFJKO010000197.1:0-6508 GCA_041634935.1 Nocardioides sp. | reverse complement strand
GAACGGGCCGAGCACCTGGCCACCCTCGTGGCACAGGTCGCACATCATCTTCAGCTCCTCGTCGACGACCATGAAGAGCTCGTAGATCTCCTTCTCGTCCTTGAGGAAGTCGAGGAGCGGCTTCTTGGTCTCGCCGTCGCGCGGGATGCGGAAGGTGCCGCTGATCGGGTTCATCCGCACGTCGCCGTCGTGCACGCTCACGTGGCGCTCGGGGCTGGCACCGATGAGGTAGCGGTCGCCGGTGAAGAAGACGTAGGTCCAGTAGGCGCCGCGCTCGCGCTCGAGCAGGCGGCGGAAGACCGAGAGCGCGACCGTGTGGTCGAAGTCGGCGATCTGGGCGCGGTAGTGGCGTCCGATGACGAGGTTGGCGCCCTCGCCCTGGCCGATCTCGTCGCGGATGATCGAGTCGACGAGCGCGCCGTACTCATCGTCGTCGGTCTCGAACCCGCCGCGGTCGGAGAACTCCACCGCCACCGGGTCGATCGCCTCGACGACCTCGGCCACGGAGAACTCGTGCTCGGTCTCGATGTCGACGACCACCAGCGGCGCACCGTCGTCGTGGGCCTCGAACCCGCGCTCGGCGACCTGGCGGAACGGGATCGCCAGCAGCCGGTCGGCCACCCGACCCGGGGCCGGGACGCCGGTCTCGAGAGGCACGTCGAGCAGCGACTCCACGACGGTGCGCGCGCCGCCGACCATGCCCACGGTGTCGCGACCGCCCACCCGCGTCGAGCGCCGGATGATCGCCCACGCCTCGTGCCCCATGAGCGCGTCGATGGCGTCCCGGGCGGGGCTGGCGCTGGTGGCGGTCATGGGCCGAACTCTAGTTGTGGCAGGGCTCGCGACCGCACCAGGTTCCGGGGGCGGACGGCGCCCGACCCGTCCGCACCGGGGTCTGCGACGAATACCTGACGACCCCCGTCGCGGGACCCGTCCGGTATCAACCGGACGAGTCGCGGGTCCTCTCCCCTGACACCGGAAGGAGCCCAGCCATGTGGGACACCGCGATCGACTCGACCAGCAACCACCAGACCTACCTGTCGCACGACCTGCCCTGCGGCGCTTGCGGCCACGCCCCGCACCGCTACCTGTCGTGCTCGGCGACGTGCGACTGCGTGCCGCCGCCGGCCCCGGGCAGCCTCGCGCTCACGGCCTGAGCAACCTCAGGAGACCGTGGTCAGCAGCTGGGTCGCACGGGTCAGGACGACGTACAGCGTCGCGCGGCCGGTCTGCGACTCCTCCTCGATCTCCTGCGGACGCACGACCACGATCGCGTCGAACTCCAGGCCCTTCGTGTCGAGCCCGTTGAGGACGACGACCCGGTCGACGCCCGAGGGCGCCACCGAGGAGTCGATGGCCGCGCGAGCACCGGGGGCGTCCTCGGCCCGCTCGGGCCACGAGGCCAGCCAGCCGTTGACCTCGGAGCGACGCGCCACCGGCACGACGATGCCGACGGTGCCCGAGACCTGCTCGGCGGCCTCGTCCACGGCGGCGCGGGTCGCGCCCTCGAGGTCGGGCACCGGGCCGATGACCTGCGGCTCGACGCCGGTCGAGCGCACCGCCGTGGGCAGGTCGGCGTCGAGCCCGACCCGCTCGGCGTAGCGCGCCGCGAACGCGTAGATCTCCGAGGAGTTGCGGTAGTTGGTCGACAGGTGGAACTCGTGCTGCACCTTGCCCTTGAGCGCCTCGGCGCGCGCCTCGGCCGCCTCGGCCGGCACCGGCCACGACGACTGGGCGGGGTCGCCGACGATCGTCCACGAAGCGGTGCGGCCGCGGCGTCCGACCATCCGCCACTGCATCGGCGTGAGGTCCTGGGCCTCGTCGATGAGCACGTGCGCGAAGCCGTCGTCCTCGATCGAGTGGGTCGGCGGGGTCCAGGCGCGCCCGGTCGGGGCGTACTCCCGGTCGGAGGCCGTCATCAGCTCCTGCATGTCGATGCCGCCCTCGGAGGCGCTGACCGGGTCGCCCCAGCCTGCGTTCTCGTCCTCGTCGCGCGTCGGGACGTCGCCGAGCGCGTAGCGCAGCTCGTCGATCAGCGGGATGTCCTCGATGGTCAGCCGCGAGTCGTCGCCCCACGACTTGAGCAGCAGGCGCTGCTCCTCCGGGGTCACCAGGCCGTCGCCGACACGCGCGAGCAGCTCGGGGTCGCGCAGCCAGGCCAGGACGTCGGTCGCGCTCAGAGGGGGCCACCACTCGATCACGAAGTCGAGGAAGTCGTCGTTGCCGAGGAGGTCGTCGTCGAACTTCTCGCGCCCGCGGTCGCGACCGCGCTCGCTGCGCACCTGGCGCCACATCGCGTCGAGCAGCGTCGGGGTCACGCGCGGCATCTGCCGGTTGCGACGCCCCTGCGACATGAGCTGCCGCCGGATCCGGCCCAGGGCGCCCCGGTCGAGGGTGATGCGGGTGTCGTACCAGAACAAGGAGAACTCGGTCGGGCTCCCGGGCGCCTGCTGGCGGGCCGTGCGGCGCATCAGCTCGGCCATCCGCGCCGAGCCCTTCACGTCGGCGACGGCCGGCTCGTCGTGCCGGGTCGCGCGCATCCCGTCGACGACCTCGCCGAGCGAGCGCAGCGCGATCGCGGTCTCGCCGAGGCTGGGCAGGACGCGCTCGATGTAGCGCATGAAGACGCCGCTGGGGCCCACCACCATCACGCCGCCGGTCTCGTAACGGCGACGTTCGGTGTAGAGCAGGTAGGCCGCGCGGTGCAGCGCGACGACGGTCTTGCCGACCCCGGGGCCGCCGGAGATCGACACGACGCCCTTGCCGGGCGCCCGGATCGCCTGGTCCTGCTCGGCCTGGATCGTGGCGACGATCGAGTGCATCGTGCGGTCGCGGGCCCGGGAGAGCTGCGCCATCAGCGCGCCCTCGCCCATGATCGGCAGGTCCTCCGTGTTGCCCTCGGCGTCGAGCAGCTCGTCCTCGACGCTCAGCACGGTCGTGCCCTGCGAGCGCAGCACCCGACGCCGTACGACGTCCTGCGGCGTCGCGGCGGTGGCCTGGTAGAACACCGCGGCGGCCGGGGCCCGCCAGTCGATCAGCAGCGAGTCGCGGTTGTGGTCGCGCAGCCCGATGCGGCCGACGTAGCGCGGCTCGGGGTCGACCTCGGGGCGCAGGTCGAGGCGACCGAAGACGAGGCCCTCGTGGGCCGCGTCGAGCTGGGCGATCCGCTTGGCGGCCTGGAAGACCATCGCGTCGCGCTCGACAAGACCGCCCTCGTGACCCAGGCGTCCGCGGTCGTGACCCTCGCGCGCCAGCTCCTTCGCCGCCTTGCCGGCATCCGCCAGCTGACGGTGGACGCGGTCGACGAACTCCTGCTCGCGAGCGATCTCCTGCTCGACCAGCTCTTCACTCACGCTTCAGGCTCCCCAGTACTGCTCATGCTGCTTGTGGTGCTGCCGTTATTGGCAAGTTCTCCAGTCTACAAACCCCTGGGCAGCACTGCGCACCATCTCCTTGCCGGTTGCGTCACGGTGCCGGGCCGTTCCGCCGAGCGCAGGCCCTACTTCGCGCGCGAGAGGAAGGCCGTCATCGCTTCCTTGGCCTCGTCGGAGCCGAACAGCCGCGCCGACAGCTCGGCCAGGTCGTCGCGCTGGGCGTCGATGCGGGCGACGAGGTCGCGCGCGAGCAGCGCCTTCGTCTCGCGCAGCCCCTGCGGAGCGCCGGTCGCCAGCGACGCGCAGACCTCGGCGACGCGCGCGTCGAGCGCGTCCGCCGCGACCGCCGTGGTCACCAGCCCCATCCGGGCCGCCTCGACGCCACCGAAGGTCTCCCCGGTCAGGAACGTGTACGCCGCGTCGCGCGACGTGAGGCGCGGGAGCACGGTCATCGAGATCACCGCCGGGGTGAGACCGAGCTTGACCTCGGTCAGCGCGAACGACGCCTCCTCGGCCGCCACGACGACGTCGCAGGCCGCGACCAGGCCGATCCCGCCGGCCCGCACGGGGCCGACCACCCGCGCGACCACAGGCTTGGAGAGCGTGACGATCGAGCGCATCACGTCGACGATCGCCTGGGTGCCCTGGGTCATCGACCCGCCCGAGGCCTCGGAGAGGTCGGCGCCCGAGCAGAAGACCCGGTCGGCCGACCGCAGCACCACCACGCGCACGGCGTCGAGCGCGTCGGCGCGGGCGAGACGCTCGGCCAGCTCGGTGACGAGCCGGCGCGACAGGGCGTTGCGGTTGTGGGGCGAGTCGAGCGTGATCGTCGCGACGGGCCCGTCGACGGCGAGGTGGACCAGGTCGGCAGCGGCGGTCTCAGACATGCGCGCCATCCTGCCGCACCCACGGGAGTCCCGGCCGTCACCTCTCAGCGTGCCGCTCGTTGACCCGTGCACAACCCCGGCACTCCCCCCGGACCGGGTTCGTGCACGGAGGACCGCGATGTACTACGACCGCTTCGGACGTTCCCTGGCCCAGCCCCGCGCGGCCACCGCTCCTCGCCGAGTCGGCACCCTCCCCGCCGACCACGCCGGCCCCGACGTCCTCAAGGCCTACCTCGAGTCGCACCGCACCGTGTGGCACGCCGAGAGCCTGGTCGAGATCTACCCCGAGATCGCCGACTACCTCGACTCCCGCTACGTCGCCGCCCGCCGCGGCGGCGGCCTGCGGCTGCGCGCGGTCGACGGCAGCTACCCCGACCTCGACCTCGCCGACGACGACCTGCTGCTCGCCGCGGAGGCCCTGCTCTCCCGCGAGTACCGCCACGCGCTCTTCGAGCGGCTCATCGCGCCGTCGATCGAGCGTCTCTCCGCCTGACGCGGGCGCCCGTCCACACCCCGCGGTGTGGCGAGTGGTGCGCCTCACCCATCCACAAGGGCTGCCGCGACGAATCCCCCCACATGACCTCTCGCAAGCTCTATGCCCTGTTCGGCCTGCTCGCGACCCTGCTCGGGATGGCGGTGGGACACCTCGTCGCCTCGGTCATGAAGCCGGACTCCTCCCCGGTGCTCGCCGTGGGCTCCGCGATCATCGCGCTGACCCCCCAGCCCATCGCCAGCTGGGCCATCGCCCAGTTCGGCAACGCGGACAAGCCGATCCTGATCGGGTCCGTGTTCGCCGGGGTGCTGGCCCTGGCCGCCGTGGCCGGGCTCCTCACCCGCCGCCGGTTCGCCTTCGGGGCGGGGCTGGTGGTGGCCCTCGTGACCGTCGCGGGGGTCGCCGTCGCGACGCGCCCGGGGTTCGACACCCTCGACATCGTGCCCGCCCTCCTCACGGCCGTGGCGGGCGTGGCGTCCCTGTGGTGGATGCACCGCACCGCCCAGGGCCTTTCGCTCGACCCCCGGGCCACTCCCGACGCCGCCGCCGCCGGTGATGACGCGGAGCCGGCCGGTCCCGCCGACGGCGTCCACCGCAGCTCAGGCAACTCCGCCTCGCGCCGCACGGTTCTGATCACCTCCGGCATCGTCGCCGGCGCCGCGCTCGTCCTGGGCTCGGCGGGTCGTTTCATAGGCAACATCCGTGCCCGCGCCGAGGACATCGTGCTTCCGTCCCCCGCCCCCGGCGAGGCCGCGCCCCCGCTGCCGACCGGCCTCGAGACCGAGTTCCCCGAGATCACCCCGCTGCAGGTCAGCCGCGGCAATTTCTACCGCGTCGACACCCGCCTGGACGTGCCCGTCGTCGACTCCGACGGCTGGACCCTCACCGTCGACGGCGACGTCGAGAACGAGCTGACGATCACCTTCGACGAGCTGCTCGAGATGCCGATGGTCGAGCGCGACATCACCCTGACCTGCGTGTCGAACAGCGTCGGCGGCAAGTTCGTCGGCGGCGCCCGCTGGCTCGGGGTGCCGCTGAAGGACATCCTCGACCGCGCCGGCGTGGGCTCGAAGGCCGACCAGCTCCTCTCCACCGACTTCGACGGGATGACGATCAGCACCCCGCTCGACCTCGCGACCGACGGCCGGGAGGCGCTGGTCGTCGTGGGCATGAACGGCAAGCCGCTCCCCCGCGAGCACGGCTTCCCGGTGCGCATGGTGATCCCCGGCCTCTACGGCTTCATCAGCGCGACGAAGTGGCTCACCAGGCTGACGCTGACGACGTACGCCGAGCAGGAGGCGTACTGGACCGAGAAGGGCTGGGGCACCATCACCCCGATCAAGCCCTCGACCCGCATCGACACCCCGCGCGTGCTGACCACGGTCCCCGGTGACGACCTCCTCGTCGGCGGCGTCGCCTGGGCCCAGAACGACGGCGGCGTGAAGACCGTGCAGGTGCAGGTCGACGGCGGTCGCTGGCAGGAGGCCGAGATCGGCCCGGACGTCAACAACGTCTACTGGCGCCAGTGGTACCTCAAGGTCAGCGGCCTCGAGCCCGGCTCGCACCGCGTCGCCGCCCGCTGCATCGACGGCACCGGCGACACCCAGGTGGCGGTACGTGCCGAGCCCTACCCCGAGGGTGCGAGCGGCATCCACACGGTGCAGTTCACCGTCGGGTGACCACAGCCGGGCGCGCCTGACCAGGGACGCTCGCCCGGGACTACAACAGCGGGTCCGGACACGCCATGGGGCGTG
>JBFJKO010000196.1:0-6510 GCA_041634935.1 Nocardioides sp. | reverse complement strand
TCCTGTTCGTGCTCGCCATGCTCGGTGTATCGCTGCTCAACCAGACCGAGCTGACGACCCGCACCCTGGGCGCCGCCGCGGTCCAGGTGGTGATCGGGGTGATCGTGATCCTCGCGAGCGTCCGGCGCTCTCGCCTGGGGGTCGCCGGGCTGCGCGGGGAGTCGATGTTCGTCGACCTGCGTGACCGGATCCTCAACCAGGGGATGATCCCCGACCTGCCGACGGGCTGGGTGGTGGAGTCGGCGCTGCACTCCGCCGGGGGCACGGCGTTCGCGGGTGACTTCGTCGTCGCCACTCGATCATCGGACGGCACCCTGATCCAGCTGGTCGTCGTGGACGTCTCCGGCAAGGGCGAGGAGGCAGGGCCCCGTGCCCTGCTCCTCTCGGGGGCGTTCGGCGGCCTGCTCGGGGCGTTGCCGCCCGAGGGTTTCCTGCCGGCCGCCAACGACTACGTCCTGCGCCAGGACTGGCCCGAGGGCTTCGCCAGCGCGATCCACCTCTGCGTCGACCTGCGCACCGGAAGCTTCGAGGTCCGCAGTGCAGGGCACCCGCCGGCGGCCCACCGCGTCTCCGGCACCGGGCGCTGGTCGGTCCTGCGCACCGAGGGTCCCGTCCTCGGGTTGATCCCCGACGCCCGGTTCGACTGCGTGCGTGGCCACCTCGCCGGGGGCGACGCCGTCCTCCTCTACACCGACGGCATGGTCGAGGACTCCCGTCGCGACATCGACCTCGGGATCGACCGGATGCTCGGCGCCGCGGAGTCGATGCTGCGGGGCTCGTTCGTCGGTGCCGCCGAGCGGCTCGCACGGTCGTTGGGCTCGCCGGGCGACGACCGCGCGATGATGGTGGTCCACCGCACGTGAGTCCCGGTTGGGCCAGCCGGGGGGCCTTGTGGCACGATTCAAGGGTTCCGAGAGCGTTTCGGAGCGCGCGGATGTAGCTCAATGGTAGAGCCTCAGTCTTCCAAACTGACCACGCGGGTTCGATTCCCGTCATCCGCTCCAAGCAGCTTCCGGCACGTCGGAGCGCCTGCTTGCCGGGGCGTAGCGTAGTGGCTAGCGCGCCTGCTTTGGGAGCAGGAGACCGCAGGTTCGAGTCCTGTCGCCCCGACCCCACGCACCTGTGCACGTCCCCGCGAGACCAGCCAGACCCAGACACACCCACACCAAGAGGAGATACACCTGTGAAGAGCGCCGTCGAGACCGTGAGCCCGACCCGGGCCAAGCTCACCGTCGAGGTGCCTTTCGAGGAGCTCCAGCCGAGCCTTGATGCCGCCTACAAGCAGATCGCCCAGCAGATCAACATCCCCGGCTTCCGCCGCGGGAAGGTGCCGCCGATGGTCATCGACCGTCAGGTCGGCCGCGGCGCGGTCCTCGACCAGGCCATCAACGAGGTCCTGCCGCAGAAGTACGTCGAGGCGCTGGAGGAGAACTCCCTGACGCCCGTCGCGCAGCCGGAGATCGAGGTCACCAAGCTGGAGGACAACGACGTCCTGGAGTTCACCGCCGAGGTCGACGTCCGCCCCGAGATCACCCTGCCCGACTACACCGGCCTGGCCGCGTCGGTCGACGACGTCGAGCTGAGCGACGACGAGGTCACCGAGCAGGTCGAGGCGCTGCGCGAGCGGTTCGCCACCCTGAAGGACGTCGAGCGTGCGGCGGCCGACGGCGACTTCGTCGTCCTCGACCTCAAGGCCATGCAGGACGGCGAGGTCGTCGAGGGCGCCGAGGTCAGCGGGATGAGCTACCGCGTCGGTCGCGGCGGCATGATCGACGGTCTCGACGAGGCGCTCGTGGGCCTCGAGCCCGGCGGCTCGGCGACGTTCGAGAGCGAGCTCGTCGGTGGCGACCTGGTCGGCACCAAGGTCGAGGTCGAGGTGAGCATCAGCCAGGTCCAGGAGCAGGAGCTCCCCGAGCTCGACGACGAGTTCGCCCAGCTGGCCTCCGAGTTCGACACCCTCGAGGAGCTCACCGCCGACGTGCGCGAGCGTCTGGGTCGGGGCAAGCGCCTCGAGCAGGCCGCCGCCGCCCGCGACGCCGTCCTCGAGGGCATGCTCGAGAAGATGGAGATCCCGCTGCCCGAGACGATCGTGGCCGACGAGCTCAACGCCCGTCGCCAGAGCGTCGAGCAGCAGCTCGCCCAGGCCGGCATGACCATGGAGGCCTACCTCGACGACGAGAAGCAGACGATCGAGGAGTTCGAGGCCGACCTCGAGCGCCGCGTGCGTGACGCCGTCGCCGCCCAGTTCGTGCTCGACGAGATCGCCAAGACCGAGGAGATCGGCGTCGACCAGAACGAGCTGTCCCAGCACCTGGTGCGTCGGGCGCAGCAGTCGGGCCAGGACCCGCAGGAGTTCGCCAACCACATGTTCGAGCACAACCACGTGCCCGACCTGGTCCAGGAGATCCTGCGCGGCAAGGCGCTCGCGATCCTCGTCGAGTCCGCTGTCGTCACCGACGCCTCGGGCAACCCCGTCGAGCTGAAGCGCCTCCTGCCGGACGGCACGATCGCCCCCGAGGACACCGAGGAGGCCGAGTCGGCCGAGTCGACCGACGAGTCGGGCGAGGCCGCCGAGGCCGAGGCCGAGACCACCGCCTGATCCGCAGCTGAGCCATGGGCGGCCGCACGGCTGCCCGAGCACCTCGACGACGGCCCGACCCCACCCCCGGGGGCGGGCCTTCGTCGTGCTCGCAGTGTGGTGCCTAGTGAGTGCACAGATGTCCACTGATGCCGCTATGCTCTCGCCATGACCACTGCCCCCGGACCCGGCGTCCTCGACGCCCTCTCGCTGCTCTCGGAGGTCGCCGACGAAGTCGTGGTGCACAGCGTCCGCGACACCCACCTCGCCTGGGCCGACCGCGCGCACGGCCTCACGCGCCGGCTGGCCGGCCCCGGGGCCGAGGTGCCCGCGGCGGTGCACCGGGGGATCGCCGGGGCCGTCTACGGCTCGATCGGGCTGGGGCTGAAGGCCGCCTCGGTCGGGCTCGACAAGGCCGCCGGGGCCGGCCTGGGGGGCCGCCTCGAGGCGACGCCCCGGGGACGGTTCGTGAGCTCGGCGGTCAACGGACTGATCGGCGACCGGCTCCTGCGTGAGCGGCCGCAGCTGGCCATCGCGATGGCCGTGCGCCACGAGGGGCGCGACGTCGTTCCCCGGCGCGACCAGCTGGCCCGGGCGTTCCCCGCCGCGAGCGGCGAGCTCGTGGTCTTCCTGCACGGTCTGTGCGAGAACGAGTCCTACTGGAACCGCCACCGCGACCGCACCGGCACGACGTACCCCGACGCGCTGGCCGAGGAGGGCTGGTCGCCGGTCATGCTGCGCGCCAACAGCGGTCTGTCGCTGCGCGAGAACGGCGTCGCCCTGGCGGCGCTGATGCAACGGCTCGTGGAGGAGTGGCCGGTGCCGGTGACCCGGATCGTGTTGGTGGGTCACTCCCTGGGTGGACTGGTCATCCGAGCGGCCGGCGCGGTGAGCGCGGTGGGCGTGCCCACCACGTCCGACGACCAGAGCGACTGGAACTCGCTCGTCTCCGACGTCGTCACCCTCGGCACGCCCCACCTCGGGGCCCCGATCGCCTGGGGCATCGGCCACGGCAGCCGGGGCCTGGGACTGCTCCCCGAGACCGCGGCCTTCGGCCGGATCCTCGACCAGCGCTCGGTCGGCGTGCACGACCTCGTCGTGGGCCTCACCGAGGACGTGCCGCCCCTGCCGCACGCGCGTTACCGCCTGGTCTGCGCGACCCTGAGCGCGTCGCAGCGCCACCCGGTGGGCCACCTCGTCGGCGACCTCCTGGTGCGTCCCCGGTCGGCGTACGGCACCGACCGGCGGGGTCAGGAGCTGTTCCCCGGCGCCGACCGGCTCCACGTCGGGCGCACCGACCACTTCGGCCTGCTCAACCACCCCGACGTGCTCACCGCGCTGCGCGGCTGGTTGTCCTGACCCGCAGGCGTCCGATCGACGGTGCGGCGCCGTCGGCGATGATGGGCCCATGACTGCCGACCGCGAGCTCACCGCCACCGCCACCGTCGACGCCTCTCCGGAGCGGGTGTGGGCGCTGCTCACCGACTTCTCGCAGATGCCTGACTGGAGCCCCGAGCTGGTGCGGATGGTCCCGCTCCTGCGTGGGGGCCTGCGGGTCGGCCAGCAGTACGTCGGCATCAACAAGCGCAAGGCGATGGTGTGGCCCACGCGCTCGGTCGTCGCCGTCCTCGAGCCCGGTCGCACGCTCGCCTGGGACACCCGTTCCAGCGGCGCGCGCTGGATCTGGGAGCTCGAGCCCACCGCCGACGGCGGCACCACCGTCACCCACCGCCGTCCGGTGCCCCAGGGCCTCTCGGCGGTGAGCGGCGTCTTCGCGAAGGCGTTCCTCGGCGGCGCGGAGGGGCACTGCGACGAGCTCGAGGCCGGGATGGCCACGACCGTCGAGCGGCTCAAGGCAGCAGCCGAGGCCTGAGCGGCCGCCGGCTGCCGCCGAGAGAGCCGGCTCAGCGGGGCCGGTGCCCCTCGAACGCGATGACCTGCTGGAACGTCGGACGGTTCTGCCAGTCGATCGGTCGTACGCCGATCAGGCCGGCGGCGGTCGACCTGATGTCGTCCTCGTGCTTGTCGTAGGTGAGAGCGCCGACCCGGTCGACGTCCTGGGCTGCGAGGGCACGCGCGACGGCCTTGCGGAGCGAGTTCGCGACGGCGTTGCGGCACTTCTTCCTCGAGCCGTCGCCGCAGTAGACCCGGTGGTAGGCGCCCCGGACAGGCTCACCGAGGGCGTTGCGCAGGTCCTTGTCGACGTAGCCGTACCAGGCGATCCCGTTCCAGGCCGACCCGATGCCGAGGCGCGGGTGGTCGTCGATGCCCTGCGGCAGCTGCTGGACCAGCCGGCCCAGCCGGCCGCGCAGCACGTCCTTGGCGACCGAGGCGCGACCGGACTCCCACCAGGTGTCGAAGAGGGCGATCGCGGACTCGTGGGCGTAGGAGCCGTCGCGGTCGCGGTCGACGCGGTGTGCGCCGTCGCGGAGCCAGCGGCGCAGGAGACCGCGGGCGGCGGCTGACTTCTTGTCACCGCTGGTGGCCTTCAGGAGCATCGGGAGCGTGTAGGCCGCGCGGGAGTCGACGGTGGCGGCGTCGGCCATCACTCCGGTCAGGTCGGCCAGGTCGACCCGGCGATCGCCCGCGGTGGCCGCGCGGAGCCGGTCCTCGAGGGCGAGCGAGCGGTAGACCGGTCCGTATGACCACACGTTGTCGGCAGCGGCGAAGCCCGGGGCCTGCTTGTTGTTCCACGACACGAGGTAGCCGCTCTCGGGGTTGGTCTCGCGTGCGTGTCCTGCGAAGTCGAGCCAGCCCTTCCAGCCGAACCGCTTGCCCGCCCAGTGGGGGAGGTCGGGCTCGACCTTCGGTGAGCGGATCGGCAGGAGGCCGGAGGAATAGTAGGAGATGTCACGGTCGTCGGCGTAGAACCAGTTGAACGTGAAGTCGATGTTGCTGGACGCCCGCTGAAAGCTCGCCGCGTCGCGGACCGAGCCGGGGTCGTTGAGCTGACCGAAGCCGATCACCGAGTCGACCTCATGCCCGTAGGTCGAGCGCCGGGACACGATCGCGACCGGAGTGCCGTCGACGGTCGTGCGCTGCTGCACGATGCCGTGGCGCGTCCGCAGGACACGGAACTCGTAGGTCTTCGGCGGACCGGGGGCGGTGGCGTTCGGCGTGGTGGTCTCGGTGTGGGTGTTGGACTTCATCGGCCGGCACGTCCTGCCGACGCGGTAGCCGGTGGAGGTGACCTTCGCCCGCGAGCCGTCGACGTTGCACAGCCGCTCGACCACGGTGTCGACGTTGTCGCTGCTGGCGCTCGTGGCCGACCAGGCGTAGTCGACGCCCCGGCCCAGCTGCACGAAGAGGTTGGTGCCGGCGAAGGCGACGCCGCGGGCCGCGATGCCGGGCCCGTTGAGTGCCTGCTCGACGAGGAGCTGCGGGGCGAAGTAGCCGGTCTGCGGCCCGATCACCGCCAACGGCTTGCCGGTCGTGCTCTCCTCGCCGGTCACCAGGATGGCGTTGCTCATGCCCTGCGGCTCGAGGGCGAAGGAGAGCCGGGTCCCGTCTGGCAGGTCGATCGCCGTCGGGGCCTGCAGCGAGGTCGACCCCCGGGCTGCCTTGCGACCCAGCAGGGTGCCGGAGCCGGGGGCGGTGGGGCCGTCGACGTCCGGCAGGGCGACGCCCGGCTTGCTCGGGTCGAGCCCGGACAGGTCGCCGTACGGCGTGCGAACGGTGGTCGTGACGGGCGCCTCGGGGTCGTTCTCGGCCCGCAGGTCGTCGTAGGTGCGCAGGGCCTCGCGGCGTCCGAACTTCTCGGTCAGCGCCTGGAGCCAGGCGGCGTTGCGGACCTCGCCACCGCCGCCCTTGCCGAAGATGCCGCCGACGAGCGAGGCGACGTAGACGACGTCGGCGCGGGTCCAGTCCTCGGGGACCTCCTGGAGGGCGGCGTACTCACCGGGGCAGCTGGGTGCCAACAGGGTGGGGCACAG
>JBFJKO010000195.1:0-6543 GCA_041634935.1 Nocardioides sp. | reverse complement strand
CGCAGGGGGTGGGGCGTGTGTGACCCGTGGTGATGCCTGAGACGCACGGGTCACGTGCCACCTGAGAGCCTGCTGAATTGTGGCGACGACACGGGGTTTTTACCGCGTTGTGTTTGCGGGCGTGCGTGCCACACGGCAGGGTGGGCGGAGGCCTCGTCGCCCCTCGGAAAGCGCCTCTCGCGCGTCCCCCCGTCGTCTACTCCCCAGGAACTCCACCACGTGTCGAAGCACGCCAAGCACGCCGCCCCCCGTGCGGCCCGGTCGGCCCTGCCGGTCCTGTCGGTCCGGGCTGCCGCAGCTCCCGCCGGCGCCGCCCGGCACCGCAGCACCCCGGCGCGGTCCTCCCTCGGCGAGGCTCCCCGCAAGGCACTGAGTGCCTCGGTGCTGCTGGGCTCGGTGGCGGTGGCGGCGACCGGTGCGACCGTCGTCGGCGGCGTCGCCTCGTCGTCTGCCGGTGCGAGCACGACGACGTCGTCGTCCGCCGCGGCGTCCCTGACCTCGGTCGTCGCGCCGGCGACCCCGGACCCCGAGCGCGCCGCGCGTGCCGCGGCCGCCACCCCGGAGCGGACCCCGGCACTCTCGCGCTCCGCTGACCGCCGCGACGACGCCGACCCGCTGAAGGTCGCGGCGCTCTCCGACGACGCCGGCCCCGCCGACTCGGGCGCGGAGCGCCTCTCGCAGTCCGACCCGCGCGACATCGCCCGTGCGCTGATGGGCGACTTCGGCTTCTCCGCCGACCAGTTCGGCTGCCTGGACTCCCTCTACGTGCGCGAGTCCAACTGGAACCCCTACGCCGACAACCCGACCTCCTCGGCCTACGGCATCCCGCAGGCGCTCCCGGGCTCGAAGATGGCCTCGGCCGGCGCCGACTGGGCCACCAACCCGGTCACCCAGATCCGCTGGGGGCTCGGCTACATCCGCGACCGTTACGGCAGCCCCTGTGGCGCGTGGGGTCACAGCCAGTCCGTCGGCTGGTACTGACTCGCTCCTCACCCGACCGGGTCGACACCGGGGGTTGGGCCCTCTGAGACCATGGAGTCGTGAGTGAGCCCGCACCGACGCTGCCCTACGGAGCAGGTCCGCCTCCGGAGTCCGAGGGGTCCGACCTGATCCGCTTCCTCGCCGTCGTCCTCGCCGGCGCCATCATGATCGGGGCTGCCGCGCTGCTGATCATCCAGGGGCAGAACAACAACTCCGAGAAGAACTACCAGGCGTGCCTCGAGCGCGTCGAGGGCAACGACAGCCTGCCGGGCTCGCGCCCCGAGGACTTCTGCCAGCAGCCGAAGTAGGCAGCGCGCGACGGCAGTCCCGGGAGACCCTGGAGAGCCGGAGTGGCGGTCAGTGCGCCACGAACACCGTGGCGTGGCCGGCGTACTCGCGGGGGCCGTCGAACACCGGCAGCCGCCACTCGACATCCTCCTGCGAGGAGTGCAGGTAGGCCAGCGCCGCCGCGTGGTCGGGGAAGATCGCGCGCGTGGGCAGGTCGTCGCGGGCGACCTCGTCGAAGTGGCGGAGCAGCGCGGCCTCGCCGTTCTCGCTGCTGAAGTGGGTGCGCACCGGCTGGCCGCCGGCGTCGGTACGCAGGTCGGCGAGGTGCCGGTCGCCGTTGGTCACCGCCACCAGCCGTCCGCCCGGACGCAGCACCCGGCGCAGCTCGGAGAGCCCCCGGTGCAGGTCGGAGACGTGGTAGAGCATCCACATCGCGACGACGGTGTCGAAGCTGTCGTCGTCGAACGGCAGGTCCTGGACGTCGGCGCGGCGCGCGTCGAGCCCACGACGCGCCGTGAGCTCGACGAAGCGCGGCGACTGGTCGACCGCCACCAGGTCCGAGGCGGGCAGGGCGGCGGCGATGCGCGAGGCGAAGGCACCCGTGCCGCACCCGACCTCGAGCACACGGGCGGGGGAGTCGCGGGTGATCGCGTGCAGCGCCTCGCAGGCGGGCTCGCGACCGTCGAGGGTCGGGTGCCACACCGAGATGCGGGTCTCGAGGTTCGCCTCCGTGGCGTACTGCCTCGACACGTGGTCGCGATCGGTCATGCTCACGGGTGGGTCATCCCCTCGAGGTCCAGGGCCGCGTCGAGCTCGGCCTCGGTGAGGTCGCCCCGCTCGACGTGCCCGAGCTCGATCACCGTCTCACGGATGGTCGCGCCGGAGGCCAGCGCCTGCTTGGCGACGCGGGCCGCGGCCTCGTAGCCGATGTGGTGGTTGAGCGGGGTCACGACCGAGGGCGACGACTCCGCGTACCGACGCATCCGCTCGGCGTCGGCGGTGATCCCGTCGACGCACCGCTCGGCCAGCAGCCGGGTCGAGGTCGAGAGCAGCCGGATCGACTCGAGCACGTTGCGCGCGATCACCGGCATGGCGACGTTGAGCTCGAAGCTGCCGCTCGCGCCGGCCGCGGTGACGGTGGCGTCGTTGCCGATGACCTGGAAGCAGACCATCAGCGTGGCCTCCGGGAGCACCGGGTTGACCTTGCCGGGCATGATGCTCGACCCGGGCTGCAGGTCGGGGAGGCGGATCTCGGCCAGCCCCGTGGTGGGACCCGAGGCCATCCACCGCAGGTCGTTGCAGATCTTGATCAGCCCCACCGCGACGGTCTTGAGCACACCGCTGAGCTCGACGAGGGAGTCGCGCGTGCCCTGGGCCTCGAAGTGGTTGCGGGCCTCGCTGAAGGGCTGTCCGGTGGTCTCGCCGAGCAGCTCGATGACGCGGGCCGCGAAGCCGGGTGGCGTGTTGATGCCGGTGCCGACGGCGGTGCCGCCCAGCGGGACCTCCCGGACCCGGGGGAGCACCGCCTCGAGGCGTTCGCCGGCGTAGCGCAGGGTGGCGGCGTACCCGCCGAGCTCCTGGCTCAGCATCACCGGGGTCGCGTCCATCAGGTGGGTGCGGCCGGACTTCACGAGGCCGCTGAGCTCGTCGGCCTTGGCCTCGAACGACGAGGCGAGCCGGTCGAGGGCCGGGACGAGGTCGTCGACCACGGCCAGGGTGATCGCGACGTGCATCGCGGTGGGGAAGGTGTCGTTGCTCGACTGGCTCGCGTTGACGTGGTCGTTGGGGTGGACCTCGACGCCGGCCTCGCTGCGCGCCACCAGCGCGGCGATCACCTCGTTGGTGTTCATGTTGGAGCTGGTGCCCGATCCGGTCTGGAAGACGTCGATCGGGAAGTGGTCGTCGTGCATGCCGTCGGCGACCTCCCGCGCGGCCTCGGCGATGGCCGAGGACTGCTCGGGCGTGAGGACCTCCAGCTCGCCGTTAACCAGGGCGGCAGCCGCCTTCACCTGGCCCAGGGCGTGGATCAGGCGAGGCTCGAGCGGGGTCGCGCTGATCGGGAAGTTCTCCACCGCGCGTTGCGTCTGGGCCCCCCACAGCGCCGTCACCGGCACCTCGATCTCGCCCATGGAGTCGTGCTCGATGCGTACGTCGTCATGCGTGCTCACCGGCCCCACGTTACCCATGCACGCCGACAAGGGCGGCGATTGCCGGGGACCGGCGAGGCCCGGCGCACCGACGGGACCGGTGGGGCTCCGGCGGCTCCCACTACGGTGGTCGCGACCTGACCGAGGACGAGAGGGCCGAGACGTGTCGCAGTGGCTGGAGGACCTCAGCACCCTGCAGGTGATCGGGCTGATCATCGCGATCCTCCTGGCGGGGTCGATCCTGGCGGCGATCACCGGAGCGATCCTGGTGCGCCTCGGCAAGCGTCAGCCGTGGGTGCTTCAGCGCGCCAGCCGGCTGATCTACAAGCTCCTCGGGCTCATCAAGCGCCCGCTGACGATCGTGGTGCTCGACGAGGTCTCCGCGGTCATCCAGACCGGCAAGTACACCAAGAACATCTCCGACGCCCTGCTCGAGAACCACGACGAGCTCAAGGCCCTCGTCGCCGAGAAGGTGCGCGAGGACCCCAACGCCCGGCTGGTCAGCAAGCTGCCCGGCTACGAACGAGTGGTCTCCGAGGCCAGCGAGACCGTGCTCCGCGTGCTGATCGAGATGCTGAGCGACCCGCGCATGGACGAGCTCGTCGCCGACCTCCTCCGCAACAACCTCGAGCAGATCCGTCGCGCCGTCCGGCAGAAGGACCACGAGGCGATCGGCGACCTCGCCCCGGCCGACCCGATCCCCGACAACGCGCCGCGCCCGACCTCCTAGGCGCGCGAGCAGCGCCCCACGTAGAGCCAGTACTGCGTCTCGCGTCCCTGCAGCTCCACGTCGAGCGGCTGTTCCTCCGTCCGCTCGAACACGGCCGCCAGCGTCTTCGCGAGGCCGGAGGACCGGTTGGCCGACCAGATCGCCACCACCCCGCCCGGTCTCAGGATCCGCTCGACCTCGCGCAGGAAGACCGCGTCGTACAACGCCGCGTTGGCCTCGTGCACGAGGTAGCCCGGGCCGTTGTCGACGTCCAGCAGCACCAGGTCGTACGACGCCGCACGGGCCTCGGCGACCGCCGCCCCGACGTCGGCCACGACGATGTTGACCCGTTCGTCGGCCAGCAGGGCGGGGCCGTGCGGGACCGTCCCGTCGCGCAGCCAGTCGACGAGCGTCTGCTCGATCTCCACCACCGAGCAGCGCTCGACCCGGGAGTCGGCGAGGACCTCGCTCAGCGTGAAGCCCAGGCCGAGCCCGCCCACGACCACCTCGCGTGGTTCGTCGACCAGCGCGAGCGCGGCGAGCGCGAGGGCCCGCTCGGTGCCGACCTCGACGGTGTCCATCACGAAGACGCCGTTGGCCCGCAGCTCGAGGATCGTGGGGCCCGGCTCGTCGGGGGCTCGTTCGCGCAGCACCAGCTCGCCACGTTCGGTCTCGGCCCGGGCCAGCTCGACGTACTCCACGACTCCATCCTGCACGCCGGTCGTGCCGGGCCGGGTCCCACCTCGGGGTGGGCCGCGGCTCCGCCCTGGCTGGCACCGTGGACGGCATGAGCGACACGGTGCACGAACACGACGGCCCCGACGACCACGACGGCCGGGACGGCCAGGACGACGCGCAGGGACAGGTCTCCGAGGTGAGCGGGATGGACCCGGCCGAGGCCGACACCCCGATCTCCGACGACCAGTCGGTCGCCGGCTCGCCGAGCGACGAGTCGGGCGAGGTCGACGCCGGGATCACCGGGCCCAACTCCAAGGGCGGCGCCGAGGTCAACGGCGGCGACACCGCCTGACCCGCGCCGCGGCGCCTACTCGGCCGAGCGCACCCGGATCCCCGAGATCGGCACCGTGACCGCGCCGGAGGGGTCGGTGAAGAAGTCGTTGCCCTTGTCGTCGACCACGATAAACGCCGGGAAGTCCTGGACCTCGATCTTCCAGACCGCCTCCATGCCCAGCTCGGGGTACTCCAGCACCTCGACCGAGGTGATGCAGTCCTGCGCCAGGCGGGCGGCTGGGCCGCCGATCGAGCCGAGGTAGAAGCCGCCGAACTCGTCGCACGCCTCGGTGACCTGCTTGCTGCGGTTGCCCTTGGCGAGCATCACCATCGAGCCGCCGGCTGCCTGGAACGACTTGACGTAGGAGTCCATCCGGCCGGCGGTGGTCGGACCGAACGAGCCCGACGCGTAGCCCTCGGGGGTCTTGGCCGGTCCGGCGTAGTAGACCGCGTGGTCCTTGAGGTACTGCGGCATCTCGCCGCCGGCGTCCAGGAGCTCCTGGATCTTGGCGTGCGCGATGTCGCGGGCGACGACCAGCGGGCCGGTCAGCGAGAGCCGGGTCTTGACCGGGTGCTGGGTCAGCTCGGCCAGGATGTCGGCCATCGGCTGGTTGAGGTCGATCTCGACGACGTCGTCCGACACGTGCTCGTCGGTGGTGTCGGGGAGGTACTTCGCCGGGTCGGTCTCGAGCTGCTCGAGGAAGACGCCGTCGGCGGTGATCTTGCCCAGCGCCTGGCGGTCGGCCGAGCAGGAGACGGCGATCGCGACCGGGCAGGACGCGCCGTGCCGGGGGAGCCGGACCACCCGGACGTCGTGGCAGAAGTACTTGCCGCCGAACTGGGCGCCGATGCCGAAGGACTGCGTGAGCTTGAAGACCTCCTCCTCGAGCTCGAGGTCGCGGAAGCCGTGGGCGTCCATCGAGCCCTCGGTCGGGAGGTGGTCGAGGTAGTGCGCCGAGGCGTACTTGGCGGTCTTGAGCGCGAACTCCGCGCTGGTGCCGCCGATCACGATCGCGAGGTGGTACGGCGGGCACGCGGCGGTGCCGAGCGAGCGGATCTTCTCGTCGAGGAACTGCAGCATCCGTGACGGGTTGAGGATCGCCTTGGTCTCCTGGAACAGGAACGACTTGTTGGCCGAGCCGCCGCCCTTGGCCATGAAGAGGAACTTGTACTCGGGTCCCTTGGGGCCCTGGGCGGTGGAGTACAGCTCGATCTGGGCCGGCAGGTTGGTGCCGGTGTTCTTCTCCTCGTACGTCGTCAGGGGGGCGAGCTGGGAGTAACGCAGGTTGAGCCTGGTGTAGGCGTCGAAGACCCCGCGGCTGATCGCCTCGGCGTCGTCGGCCCCGGTCAGCACGCCCTCTGACTTCTTGCCCATCACGATGGCGGTGCCGGTGTCCTGGCACATCG
>JBFJKO010000194.1:0-6568 GCA_041634935.1 Nocardioides sp. | reverse complement strand
GCCGTGCACGGTCAGCTCGCGACCCTTGGTGCGCGGACGGCGTACCTCCGGCACCGGGATCTCGCGCCGGCCGGAGAGGTACTGACCGGTCAGGGAGTCCGGGTGCTCGTAGAGTCCCTGGACCGTGCCGCTGTGCACCACCTGGCCACCGTGCTCACCGGCGCCCGGGCCGATGTCGACCACCCAGTCGGCGGTCTTGATGGTGTCCTCGTCGTGCTCGACCACGATCAGCGTGTTGCCGAGCTCCTTGAGCCGCACCAGCGTCTCGATGAGCCGCTGGTTGTCACGCTGGTGCAGGCCGATCGAGGGCTCGTCGAGGACGTAGAGCACTCCCACCAGACCGGCGCCGATCTGGGTGGCGAGCCGGATGCGCTGTGCCTCCCCGCCCGAGAGCGAGCCCGACGGCCGGTCGAGCGAGAGGTAGTCGAGGCCCACGTCGAGCAGGAAGGTGAGCCGCTCCTGGATCTCCTTGAGCACCCGCTCGCCGATCTGGCGCTCCCGGGCGGTCAGGTCGAGGGTGGCGAGGAACTCGGCCGACTCGTTGATCGGCATCGCGCAGATCTCGGCGATGTTCTTGCCGCCGAGAAGCACGGCCATCGACACCGGCTTGAGCCGGCTCCCACGACAGGTGGGGCACGGCACCTCGCGCATGAAGCCCTCGAAGCGCTCGCGGCTGGTGTCGGACTCGGCCTCGCGGTGGCGCCGTTCGATGTAGGCGCGCACGCCCTCGAACTGCGCGTAGTAGGAGCGCTCGCGCCCGTAGCGGTTGCGGGTCACCACGTGGACCTTGGTGGCGTGCCCCTCGAGCAGCGAGCGGCGTCCGACGGCGGAGAGGTCGTCCCAGGCGGTGTCGAGGTCGAAACCGACCTCCTCGCCGAGCGCCTCCATCAGCTTGAGGAAGTAGTCGGCGACGTGCGCCTGGCTCCACGGCTGGATGGCGCCCTCGCGCAACGTCGCGGTGGTGTCGGGAACGACGAGGTCGGGGTCGACCTCCATCCGCGTGCCGAGGCCGCTGCACACCGGGCACGCCCCGAAGGGCGAGTTGAACGAGAACGAGCGAGGCTCGAGCTCGTCGGTGTCGATCGCGTGGTCGTTGGGGCAGGCCATCTTCTCGCTGAACTTCAGCTCACGACCCGGGTCCTTGGCATCGAGGTCGACGAAGTCGAAGACCACCAGTCCGCCGGCGAGGTTGAGGGCGGTCTCCACCGAGTCGGTCAGACGACGCTTGCTCGAGGGCTTGACGGCCAGCCGGTCGACGACGACCTCGATGGTGTGCTTCTTCTGCTTGTCGAGGGTCGGGGGCTCGTCGAGCGTGTAGGTATCGCCGTTGACCCGGGCTCGCGAGAACCCCTGGGTCTGGAGCTGCTTGAACAGCTCGACGTACTCGCCCTTGCGCCCGCGGATCACCGGGGCGAGCACCTGGAAGCGCTTCCCCTCCTCCAGCGCCATCACCCGGTCCACGATCTGCTGCGGGGTCTGGCGCTCGATCGGCGCCCCGCACGTCGGGCAGTGCGGGCGTCCTGCGCGCGCGAACAGCAGCCGGAGGTAGTCGTAGACCTCGGTGATCGTCCCGACCGTCGAGCGCGGGTTCTTGGACGTCGACTTCTGGTCGATCGAGACCGCCGGCGAGAGCCCCTCGATGAAGTCGACGTCAGGCTTGTCCATCTGGCCGAGGAACTGGCGCGCGTAGGCCGAGAGCGACTCGACGTAGCGACGCTGACCCTCGGCGAAGATGGTGTCGAAGGCCAGTGAGGACTTCCCCGAACCGCTCAGGCCGGTGAACACGATGAGCGCATCGCGTGGGAGGTCGAGCGAGACGTCCTTGAGGTTGTGCTCGCGGGCACCTCGGATGATGAGCTGGTCGGCCACAGGAGTCCCTCGGTCGTGCGGTTGGGGGCAAGCAGAATTCGAACAAGTGTTCGTCATGGGCGGACGCGACGCAAGCCGATGGCGTGCCTCGGGCCCCTGACAGCCTAGGTCGCGCCCCCACACCGAGGTGTCGGCGTCGGGGCGCCGTCCGGGGGCGAGCCGCCGGTTGGCCGTCGGGCGGCCGTCGATCGTGCATGATGACGTGGTGACCATTGTGCCGTGCGCACAGCGCTCAGCACTCACCCCGTCGGACGACCTGACGTCCAGGATCGAGACCCCGTGACCTACACCGGAGACGTGACCGTCGGCGGCGAGCCCGACGTCCGCACCCTCGGCGCGCTGACCATCACCAAGGTGGCCGTCGACGAGAAGATGAGCAACAACGCCTACCTCCTGCGGTGCACCGAGACCGGCGAGCAGGTGCTCGTCGACGCGGCGGCCGAGCCCGCGGTGCTCCTCGACCTGGTCGGCGACGCCGGACTCACCACCGTGGTCACCACCCACCAGCACTGGGACCACCACCGGGCGCTGGCCGCCGTGGTCGAGGCCACCGGCGCCTCGGTCGCGGCCGGCGAGCCCGACGCGGACGCGATCACGGAGCAGACCGGGATCGCGGTCACGACCCGCCTCGGCCACGGCGACCGCCTGAGCGTGGGGTCGTGCACGGTGGAGGTGCTGGCGATCGCCGGGCACACGCCCGGGTCGATCGCCCTGCTGTACGTCGACCCGGAGCCGGGTGGCCACCCGCACCTGTTCACCGGGGACTCGCTCTTCCCGGGCGGCGTGGGCGCGACGTTCGGCGACGACGCCGCGTTCGCGCAGCTGATCGACGAGGTCGAGAGCAAGGTCTTCGGCACGCTCCCGGACGACACCTGGGTCTACCCGGGACACGGTGGCGACACCGTGCTCGGCTCCGAGCGTCCGCACGTCGCCGAGTGGCGCGCCCGCGGCTGGTAGCCGCCGGCCGGGGCTCAGGCCGCCAGGTCGCTGCTCCCCCGTGCGACCGCACCGACGCCGTCCAGGTCGAGGCCGTTGAGCGAGGCGAACAGGCCGAGCTCACCGAGGTCGGGGGCGGTGCCGGAGCCGAGGTGCGCCAGCAGCTGGGCCTGCGTGAGGTCGGCGGCCACGGCCACGCCGAGCGCGTCGGCGCCGAAGCGCTCGAGCCACAGCCACATCGTGAAGGGGCGCACGCCCGACCGTCGCGCGTGGTCGATGACGAAGTGGGCCTGGTGGGGCGAGAACCCGCCGCGCACGAGGCCGGCCACGATGTCGGTCGAGTTGGCGTGCGTCGGGTTGGCCTCGACGAAGCGCGCACGGCGCGCGGCAGAGCGTCGCCGGCTGGCGGCCGTCGCGGGCCGACTGGCCTGCGCGGCGACCGCGGCGACCGTGAGGGCGCCACAGCAGAGGAGAAGAATCATGACGATTCCTTTCGGTCCCGGGACGCGGCGGGGGCCGAACGAACCGGGCGGGTGGGGGGAGTGACGCCTCGGGGGAAGGCATCACCTACTAGTCAAACCCAGGCACACCGAAAATGCTGGCTCTTCGGCGAAGATGTCGCCTCCGGCCTAGACCGCGGCCGGCCCGGGGCGCCTGACCCGGGCCCGTCCTCAGCCCGAGTAGGTCGCCTTGACCACGTCGGTGGCGGGCGTGGCCTGGCAGGCGAGCCGGATGCCGTCGGCGAGGTCCTCGTCGTCGAGGACGTCGTTGAACGCCAGCGTGACCTCGCCCTCGATCAGCCGGACGGCGCAGGCCGAGCACTCCCCCTCACGGCAGGAGTACGGCGCCTTGACGCCGCGCTTCTCGAGGTGGTCGAGCATCGTGGTGCTGCGGTCCCAGTCGTCGAACACGTGCGTCTCGCCGTCCAGCTCGACCTCGAGCCGGGCGGGCTCTCCGGGCTCCTCGGAGGCCGGGGCGGCCGCGGCCTCGTCCTCGACCTGGGCGGGGCCGACGTCGCCGAACGGGTTGCCACCGAGGGAGACGAACTTCTCCTGGTGACGGCGTTCGCGCGGGAAGCCGAGCTCCTTGAGTGCCGCGACCGTGAGCTTCATGAAGGGCGCCGGCCCGCAGACGAACGCGTCGCGCTCGAGGTGGTCGGCAGCGAACGCCCGCACCTGCTCCAGCGTCGGCAGTCCCTGCACGCTCTCGAGCCAGTGGACGACCTGCAGCCGGTCGGGGTGCTCGGCGGAGAGCTCGGAGAGCTGGCGCGCGAAGATCACCGAGCGCTCGTCGCGGTTGGCGTAGAAGACCGTGATGCGTCCGGTGCCGCGCGCGAGCGCCGTCCGGGCGATGGACATGATCGGGGTGACCCCGCTGCCGCCGGCGAAGAGGAGGAGGTCGGCGTCGAGGGAGGCGGGGGTGAAGATGCCGCTGGGCGGGAGCACGCGCAGGGTCCCCCCGACCTCGAGGTGGTCGCAGATCCAGTTCGACGCGTAGCCCTCGGCGGTGCGCTTGACCGCGATGGTCAGGGTGTCACCGTCCGCGGGGCTCTCCCCCGGGCTGCTGCACAGGGAGTAGCAGCGTGCCGCGAGCCCGGTCCGGTCGCTGGGCACGGCGACGGTGAGGAACTGACCGGGCCGGAAGTCGAACTCCTCCGCAGCGCCGTCCGGCACCCGGAACGTGATCGAGCGCGCGTCGGCGGTCTCCTCGACGACGTCGATGACTTCGAGCTCGTACGACGTGATCTCCACAGGTCTCTTTCGGTTCAGGGGGGGCAGTGCGGGTGACGCCTCAGTAGCCGTCCTCGGCGCCGAGGGGGATTCTCCCCTCGCGGGCGGCGGCGTCGATGCTCGCCCCCATCCGTGGACAGCCCTCGTGCACCGACCGACCGGAGGCCAGCACCCCGGCCGCGGTCGAGGCGTCGCGGCGGGCGAGCTCGGGACAGGCGGCGCGCGCCTGCGCCGTCCACTGGATCGACGTCTGGTGCTCGCTGTTCTTCTTCACCCCGACCCGCGCGAGGCAGTCGAGGCAGGCCACCTCGGTCTGGCGCGCCTGCGTGTAGAGGCGCTGGTCCTCGAGGGTCTCCGCGCTGGTGGGGACGAACGATGCCATCGCGGCGTCCTAGGCGTCGGCGGTGGCCGAGTCAGTCGACGCCTCGGCGTCCTCGGCCTCCTCGCGGGCCCGCTTGGCGAGGTTGTCGGCCACCTCTTCCTGCCAGTACTCGTTGGCCTTGGTGGTGTCGACCTCGAACTCGAAACGGTCGGTCATCTCCGGGGCGATGTCGGCGACGTCGACGTAGAACTGCTCGTACCAGCGGCGCAGCTGGTAGACGGGGCCGTCCTCCTCGCAGAGCAGCGGGTTCTGCACGGGGACCTTGTTCTTCCAGATGTGCACGTCCTGGAGGAAGCCCCCGCCGAACATCTCCGCGTACTTCTTGGCGATGAACTGAGCCGTCGGCTCGTCGATGCCCTCGGGCTTCTTCACCGTGATGCCGTACTGGAGGGTGAAGGAGTCGGGGCCGGTCGGGATGTGGCAGTTGATCAGGATGACCTCGGTCTGGAAGCCCTTGTAGTCGACGTCGAGCCAGTTGATCATGTACGACGGCCCGTAGTAGGTCGCCTCGCTCTTGAGGAACAGTTCGGCGTCGCCGTAGCCGCCGCTCATGTCGGGCCGGCCCTTCGACTCCATGAACTGGGTCGCGACGTGGCCCTCGAAGACGTTGCGGAAGCTCGTGGGGAACGAGAAGTGCACGTAGTAGAAGTGCGCCATGTCGACGACGTTGTCGATGAGCTCGCGGCAGTGGGAGTCGGTGATCGGCACGACCCCCCAGGTCCAGTCGGTGTACTCGTCGGTGCCGACGCCGGGCAGCTCGGGCGGCAGGAGGTCGTGGTCGGCCGCACTGCCCTCGACGTCGTGCCAGATCATCAGCTGACCGTTGCGGATCGCCGTGGCGTACTTCTGGGTGCGCGCGCGCAGCGGCACACGTCGGGCGTAGGGGATCGCCTTGCACTTGCCGTCGCCGCCCCACCGCCAGTCGTGGAAGGGGCAGGCGATCTCGTCGCCCTTGACCGAGCCCTGCGTCAGGTCGCCGCCCATGTGACGGCAATAGCCGTCGAGCACCTGGAGGTCGCCCTTGGTGTCCTGCCAGACCACGAGCTTGGTCCCGAACGCCTCGATGCCGTGCGGCTTCCCGTCGGCGAAGGCGGTGGCGAGGCCGAGGCAGTGCCAGCCACGGGCGAAACGCTCGGGCGCGCTGCCCTGGTCGAGCATGCGGGTCTCACTCATGGGGTCCTCCGGTCTGGTGCGATGTGGTCCACGACTGAGGCTAGCCGAAAACGAGAACACGTTCTAGTCTTGCGCCATGCGTGTAGCCCTTGATCCCGAGCACCTCTCCCTCCAGGCCGAGTTGAAGGAGTACTTCAGCGCCCTGGTCACCCCCGAGCGACGCGCCGGCCTGGCCTCGGCCACCGGCGAGTTCGGCGAGGCCGGCGTCTACAAGGAGGTGATCCGCCAGATCGGCTCCGACGGCTGGCTCGGCATCGGCTGGCCGAAGGAGTACGGCGGCCAGGCGCGCTCGATGATCGAGCAGCTCATCTTCACCGACGCCGCGGCCGTGGCCGGCGTGCCGATCCCCTACCTGACGCTCAACACCGTCGGGCCGACGATCATGCGCTACGGCACCGAGGAGCAGAAGGAGTACTTCCTCCCCCGCATCCTCACCGGTGACCTCCACTTCTCCATCGGCTACTCCGAGCCCGGCTCG
>JBFJKO010000193.1:0-6573 GCA_041634935.1 Nocardioides sp. | reverse complement strand
CGTCCTCGCCGATGCCGTCGCCTGGGCTGCCCGCAGCCTCCCGGTCCGCCCCAGCGCTCCTGTGCTGGCCGGACTCCTCATCGATGCGACCGCCGAGGGACTGGTCCTGTCGAGCTTCGACTACGAGACCTCGGCACGCGCGACGCTCAACGCCGACGTCCACGACGAGGGACGCGCCCTGGTCAGCGGCCGGCTGCTGGCCGACATCTGTCGTTCGCTGCCCGCCAAGCCCGTCGAGATGGTGCTGGACGGCGCTCGCGTCTCGCTCACCTGTGGTTCGGCGCGCTTCAGCCTTCAGACCATGCCGGTCGAGGACTACCCGACGATCCCGCAGATGCCCGAGGCCACCGGCACGGTGCAGAGCGACGTCTTCGCCCACGCGGTCGCCCAGGCGGTCACCGCCGCCGGTCGCGACGACATGCTTCCGGTGCTCACCGGCGTCCGGGTCGAGATCGACGGCTCCACGATCTCCCTGCTCGCCACCGACCGCTTCCGGCTCTCCCAGCGTGAGCTCGGCTGGGACCCGCGCTCCGCCGACGAGTCCGTGGCCGCCCTGGTCCCGGCCCGCGTGCTGGGCGACACCGCCAAGTCCCTGACCGCCGGCAGCGAGGTCACGATCGCGCTGGCCACGAGTGGCAGCGGCGAGGGCCTCATCGGCTTCGAGGGCACCGGACCGGGCGGCGTACGACGCACCACCACGCGCCTGCTCGATGGTGAGTTCCCGAAGGTCCGCAGCCTGTTCCCGGCCGAGAAGCTCACCACCGCCACGGTCGACAAGGCCGCGCTGATCGAGTCGGTCAAGCGCGTCGCACTCGTCGCCGAGCGCAACACCGCCGTCCAGCTGGCGTTCAGCGACGGCGTGCTCACCCTCGATGCCGGGTCCGGCGACGAGGCCCAGGCCTCGGAGTCGATCGAGGCGACGATCGTGGGCGAGGACATCACCACGGGCTTCAACCCGCAGTTCCTGCTCGACGGCCTCGGCGCGATCGACCAGCCCACCGTCGAGCTGGCGTTCACCCAGGCCTCGAAGCCGGTCGTGATCAGCGGCATCGTCGAGCCGGGCGCCGACGGTGCGGGCACCGTCGACTCGGGCTTCCGCTACCTGCTGATGCCGCGTCGCTTGCTCTCCTGACACGCTGGAGGCTGTCGCACCCAGCGGCAGCGTCACGAGCCAATCCACTCTGGCACCTCCAGGAGGCAGCAGCATGCACATCGGACTCGTCGGGCTCGGCAAGATGGGTGGCAACATGCGCACCCGTCTGCGCAACGCCGGCCACACCGTCATCGGCTACGACCGCGACCCCGAGCTGAGCGACGTCGACTCGCTCGCCGGGCTGGTCGAGGCACTGCCCACCGACGCCCCCAAGGTCGTGTGGGTGATGGTGCCCGCCGGTGCGCCCACGGAGGCGACGATCGGTGAGCTGCGCGACCTGCTGGGGGAGGGCGACCTCGTCGTCGACGGCGGCAACTCCAAGTACACCGACGACCAGGCCCACGCCGACTCGCTCGCCGAGCGCGGCATCGGCTTCGTCGACTGCGGTGTCTCCGGTGGCGTCTGGGGCCTGGAGAACGGCTACGCGTTGATGTGCGGGGGATCGGTGGAGGACGTCGCGAAGGTGCAGCCGGCCTTCGACGCGCTCAAGCCCGACGAGGGCGGCTTCGTGCACGCCGGCACCAAGGTCGGCGCGGGGCACTTCTCCAAGATGGTCCACAACGGCATCGAGTACGCCGTGATGCAGTCGTACGCCGAGGGCTGGGAGCTGCTGGAGGCCGTCGACCTCGTCGACAACGTCACCGAGGTCTTCGACTCCTGGCGCGACGGCACCGTCATCCGCTCCTGGCTGCTCGACCTGCTCGTGGCAGCCCTCGAGGAGGACACCCACCTCGACGGTCTGCGCGGCTACGCCGACGACTCGGGGGAGGGGCGGTGGACCGTGCAGGCCGCCATCGACCACGCCGTCCCGATGAACGTGATCGCGGCCTCCCTCTTCGCGCGCTTCACCTCGCGCCAGGACGACAGCCCGGCGATGAAGGCGATCGCGGCGATGCGCAACCAGTTCGGTGGCCACGCCGTGCACACCCCGCCGCCGCCGGGTGGCGACGCCGCGACCGCGCAGGACTGATCGAGGGCTCGTGCACGTCTCGCACCTCGCGCTGCACAACTTCCGGTCCTACCGCCTCGTCGAGGTCCCGCTCGCGCCGGGCGTCACGGCGTTCGTGGGGCGCAACGGGCAGGGCAAGACCAACCTCGTCGAGGCGATCGACTACCTCTCCCGGCTCTCCTCGCACCGCGTCGCCTCGGACGCGCCGCTGATCAGGGCCGGGGCGCCGCAGGCGATCGTGCGCGCCGCGGTGGTCAAGGACGGCCGCACGGCGGTGCTCGAGGTGGAGCTCAACCCCGGAAAGTCGAACAAGGGACGAATCAACAAGTCGACATTGCCGCGGGTGCGGGACCTCGTCGGACTGGTGCGCACGGTCGTGTTCTCGCCCGAGGACCTCACCCTGGTCAAGGGCGACCCGGGGGACCGCCGCCGGTTCCTCGACGACCTCCTCGTGCTGAGGACCCCGCGCCTGGCCGGCGTGCTCGCCGACCACGACCGGATCCTCAAGCAGCGCGCGACCCTGCTCAAGACCGCGGGCAACGCCCGCCGGGGGAGTAGCAGTGCCGAGGGCGCCCTCAGCACCCTCGACGTGTGGGACTCCCACCTCGCCCAGGTCGCCTCCGAGCTGCTCGCCGCTCGGATCGCGCTGGTCACCGAGCTGCGCCCACACGTCGGCGCGGCCTACGCCGCCGTCGCCCGGGGGGCCTCGCGCGACGACGCCCACATCGACTACAGGCCCTCCTTCGTGCTGCCCGAGGTCGACGAGGCCGAGCCCGATCGGGAGGTGCTGGCCGATGCGCTCCTCGCCGAGCTGGGGCGACGCCGTCCCGACGAGCTCGACCGTGGCGTGTGCCTGGTCGGGCCGCACCGCGACGACCTCGTGCTCACCCTGGGAGGCGGGGCAGCGGGCGGGACCGCCACGGGGGACACGGGGGACACCGGGGACGACGGCGACGGGGGCTCCGCCGGACCGAGACTGCCGGTCAAGGGCTACGCCTCGCACGGCGAGAGCTGGTCGTTCGCGCTCGCCCTCCGGCTGGCGTCGTACGACCTGTTGCGCTCCGAGGGCGACGACCCCATCCTGATCCTGGACGACGTCTTCGCCGAGCTCGACACCGGACGACGGGCCCAGCTGGCCGAGCTGGTGGCCGGCGCCGAGCAGGTGCTGGTGACCGCGGCGGTACCGGAGGACGTGCCGGAGGCGTTGGCGGGGGTGCGGTACACGGTGGCAGCAGGCGAGGTGACCCGTGAGTGACGAGCCGGAGCGCGCGGGGGAGTCGCCGGCCCCTTCCGGGTCTTCCGGACCCGACGAACCCGCCGAAGCGCCCGAGCCGCACCGCGACGACGGCCTCGACCTCGCTCGCTCCCTGACCCAGGCGACCGCCGGCACCACCCCGGCCGCGCGCCGCAGGTCGTCGCGGCCCAAGGGGGCGCCCGGCGGCGAGACCCGGCGCGGACGCCTGTCGGGCGCCCACCCCGACGACCGCGACCCCCAGCTGCTCGAGGGCGAGCTGTCGCGCTTGGTCGGTGACCGCGGCTGGGCCCTGCCGCTACGCATGCGCGGCGTCTTCGGTCGCTGGACCGAGCTGGTGGGTGACGACATCGCGGCTCACAGCACGCCGGAGTCGTTCACCGACGGCACGCTCGTGGTGCGCACCGACTCCACCGCCTGGGCCACCCAGCTCAAGCTGCTCACCCCGACGATCGTGCGTCGGCTCAACGAGGAGCTGGGTCACGGCACGGTCCTGGTGATCGAGGTCGTCGGACCGCACCTGCCCTCGTGGAAGAAGGGCCCGCGCTCGGTGCGCGACGGCCGCGGGCCGCGCGACACCTACGGCTGAGCGGCTGCGCGCACCACAGCCGATCTGACGGCCTCCCCGCCGTACCGGGGCTAGCGCCACCCCCTGCGAGGCCGCTCACCGCGCTCGCAGGACCCCTCAGGGCGACATTTCCTCCACAGATCGGCCCCCAGAAGCGGTGCAGTGCGTGATTCCCGGCCTTGTGAGGGCTATCATGGCGTTCGTCGGTCGCAGCCGCACGCACCCATGCGCGGCGCGACCTTCGTCATGTCCCTGATGTCCTGAACGAGGCGAAGAGGTCCCCGCGTGACCGAGCAGTCCACTCCCGACGAGACGGTCCCGACCGACCCGACCGTGCCCGAGACGCCCGACGGCACCGAGGCTCCCCAGGCTCCCCAGGCTTCCGGAGCAGCCGAGGCCCCGGCCGCCGGTCTGCGCAGCAACGCCGTCGACAGCGACTACGACGCCTCGGCCATCCAGGTGCTCGAGGGCCTGGAGGCCGTGCGCAAGCGTCCCGGCATGTACATCGGCTCCACCGGTGAGCGCGGCCTGCACCACCTCATCTGGGAGGTCGTCGACAACGCGGTCGACGAGTCGCTGGCCGGGCACTGCGACCGGATCGTGCTGACGCTGCTCGCCGACGGTGGCATCCGCGTCGAGGACAACGGGCGCGGCATTCCCACCGACACCGCCCCCGGCCAGGAGCTGCCGGCGCTGACGATGGCCCTCACGCTGCTCCACGCCGGTGGAAAGTTCGGCGGCGGCGGCTACAAGGTCTCCGGTGGTCTGCACGGGGTCGGCATCTCGGTGGTCAACGCGCTCTCGACCCGGGTGATCGCCGAGGTCAAGAACCGTGGCCACCAGTGGCGCCAGTCGTTCGCGATCGGCGTCCCCGAGGGCCCGCTCGAGCAGGTCCGGCCGATGGAGCCGGGCGAGCGCACCGGCACCACGATCACCTACTACGCCTCGCCGGAGATCTTCGAGACCGTCACCTACAACCTCGAGACGATCACCAGCCGCATCCGCGAGATGGCCTTCCTCAACAAGGGCCTCGAGATCGTCGTGCGTGACGAGCGTCCGCAGGCCGAGGACGTCATCGACGCCGTGCAGGACGACACCGTCGACAACGAGGTCGACCACGCCGGCCACGACGCGATGAAGCGCGCCGCGGGCGGCGGGCTCGAGCAGGTCTTCAAGTACGACCGCGGCCTGGTCGACTACGTCGAGCACCTCAACCGTCGCAAGACGGTCTCGAACCCCTCGATCATCTCCTTCGAGGCCGAGACCCCCGAGAACGCACCCGGCGACCACATGAGCCTCGAGGTCGCGATGCAGTGGAACACCACCTTCTCGGAGTCGGTCCACACCTTCGCCAACACCATCAACACCCACGAGGGCGGTACCCACGAGGAGGGCTTCCGCAAGGCGCTGACCCGGGCGGTCAACGACTTTGCCCGATCCCGCAGCGTTCTGAAGGACAAGGACGACAACCTCCAGGGTGAGGACGTGCGCGAGGGGCTCACTGCGGTCATTGCGGTTCGAGTCCGGCAACCGCAATTCGAGGGCCAGACCAAGACGAAGCTCGGCAACACCGAGATCAGGTCGTTTGTGGAGGTGGCGCTCAACCGGTTGCTTCCGGAATGGTTGGAGAAGCACGCCGGCGATGGGCGCAAGATCGCCGAGAAGTGCGCCACCGCGCAGCGAGCCCGTCTAGCCGCCCGCCAGGCGCGGGAACTGACACGGCGCAAATCGGGCCTGGATTCCGGCGGTCTTCCCGGAAAGTTGTGGGACTGCTCCTCGCGAGAAGCCGACTCGACCGAGATCTTCATCGTCGAGGGCGACAGCGCAGGAGGGTCCGCCAAGCAGGCCCGCAACAGCGAGTTTCAGGCGATCCTCCCCATCCGGGGCAAGATCATCAACGTCGAGAAGAATCGTCTCACCCGGGTGCTGCAGAACAACGAGATCCAGGCACTGATCACGGCGATCGGCACCGGAATCGGTGACGAGTTCGAGCTCGGGAGGGCCCGCTACCACAAGATCGTCATCCTGACCGATGCCGACGTCGACGGCGCCCACATCCGGACGCTGCTCATGACGTTCTTCTTCCGGCACATGCGCCACCTCATCGAGGCCGGGTACGTGTATATCGCGCAGCCGCCCCTGTACCAGGTGTCGCAAGGCAGGAAGACCGAGTACGCCTACACCGAGCGGGAGATAGACGAGCTGCGAGCCACCTTCGACGGCAAGCGGCCCAAGATCCAGCGCTACAAGGGTCTCGGCGAGATGAACGCGGATCAGCTGTGGGAGACGACGATGGATCCCGCCAAGCGCGTCCTGTTGCAGGTAGACCTCGCGGATGCCGCTCTCGCCGAAGAAGTGTTCTCGACACTGATGGGCGACGACGTCGAGGCACGGCGCACCTTCATTCAGCGCAATGCCAAAGACGTGCGATTCCTCGATATTTGAGCCAAGGCAGGTAGTACCGAATGACCATCGACAATCAGGGCGGTCGCGTCGAGCGCATCGACATCGAACGGGAGATGAAGGAGTCGTTTCTCGAGTACGCGATGTCGGTCATCGTCTCCCGGGCGCTTCCGGACGTGCGAGACGGGCTCAAGCCTGTGCACCGTCGGATTCTCTATTCCATGTGGGACGCCGGCATCCGGCCGGGG
>JBFJKO010000192.1:0-6620 GCA_041634935.1 Nocardioides sp. | reverse complement strand
GCCTCTTCGATGAGGTCTGCCTGATCGATGTCGACGGGCAGGAGCAGGCCAGGCACGTTCATGGTCAGGCGTCCCCCGTTGCTGAATCGTCTCCGGACGAGAGCATCAATCCCTTCTTCGCGCCCACCCTGGACCTCGAGGCCATGCATGTGCATCGTCCGCCTGCGCGCCCAGGTGGCCGTCGCCAACGCATCCGACCGGGTGATCCAGATCCTCGACCCAGAGTTGGGGCAGGTGATCGCCGACAGTCGCGTGACTGAACCTCTGGGGGGCACGACCACTGGCCGCTTCCTCCGAGCAACCTCTGCCGGACGGGTGGCAGCAGGCGTCGACCTCGTTGCCCGCCTTTCCGGGCAACGACCTGAGGTGGCGGGTCGACGTCGCGATCAGGACGGAGGGTGTCTGGGGTGCTGGATTGCTGCTTCGCTTGGCCGCACTCCTGACCCTCGGGTTGGCTACCGTGATGCTGCTCGGTGTGAAGTCGAGCATCGGCAGGGCAGACCGGTCGTAGGACGCCGGCGTGCGGTTGTCTTGGACGGTTCGCGTCGCCCACGTGGGCCGGACCGACGTACCTGCGCGAATTCCTCGTTCGGGCTCGCTAGGACCCCATCAAGGCTCCGTGGAACCGGAAGCCCACCCGTGCCTGCCGTGGCCACGGGCGACGAACGGGAGCTCGGCATCCTGGTCTCCCGACTGCACAGCCACCAGTTCGACTCCACCCGGCCGCTCTGGGTGCTGCACGTCATCGAGGTGCTCGACGTGGGCCGGTCAGGTTCGCCTCAACGGCGGTGACTCCAGAGCGACGTCGAGCGAGTCCACGACCGTTACGCGGACGCCGTCTCCCATGTCCGGGTCGGGCACCACGGTCTCGGGATCGACGAGCACCACCGCGATCCCGTCCAGGGTGAGGCGGCGTGCGACCTCGAGCAGCATCCGCCGCGCCACGTCGTGCACCCGATTGACCCGGCTGAAGTCGAGGGCGACCCGGTCGGTCGTGTGCTCGGCAGCGCTGATCGCGCGGACGACGGTCTCGGCTCCGCGAAGCGCAGGTCGCCCTGGAGTCGGTAGACGGTGACGGGGGAGTCGCCCCCGGAGACGAGGTGGCCACGAAGCGCGTCCTGACCCTCCTGGTCGGCGTCCATCATGTGCATGCCCATGTCGCGCGAGAGCCGGGTGAAGACCTCGACGCCGCGCACGCTGGTGCCGTGGCTGTCGAGGCGCGGCGAGAAGACGGCAATCCCGACCTGACCCGGCAGCGCGCCGAAGATGCCCCCGAAGACGCCGCTCTTGGCCGGGATGCCTACCGAGGTCATCCAGTCACCCGCGGCGTCGTCGAGGACCGTCTCGCCTGTCTTGGGCTGGACGCCGCCGTTGGCCAGGGTCGCCGCCATCAGGGCGAGGTCGCGACAGGTGACGCGGATCGAGCACTGTCGGATGTAGCCACCGACCGCCTCGACCGGGTCGCCGTCCAGCACCCCTGCGGCCTTGAGCATGTGACCCATGCCCGAGTTGCGGTAGGCGCTCGACAGCTCCGACACGTAGACGCTCTCGTCGAAGGTCAGCCGTCGTCCGGCATAACGGCTGAAGGCGTCGAGCACTTGCTCCGCGCGGTGCTTGGCGTCGTCGCCGTCGACCAGCGAGTGGGTGAGAATCGCGCCTGCGTTGATCATCGGGTTACGAGGCCGCCCGGTGTCGGGGTCGAGCGACATCTCGTTGAACGCCTCGCCCGAGGGCTCGACCCCGACCCGCTCGCGCACGTCGTCCAGTCCGCAATCGGCGACGGCCGGGGCGTAGGTGCGGCACCGCAGGCAGAGAGGACTTCGAAGAGGTAGTCGGGGACAGGCGAGTCCATCCGGGCAGCCTAGGGGCCGGAGAGGACGCTGCACGGTATGGAGCCGTAGCGGACGCCCCGACGGCTCAGTCGCTGAGGACCGAGCCGTCGGTAGCAGGTGGTTAAGGCCGCGTCTTCAAGGCTGTTGCGCCTCAGCGGCCGGCCTTGCCGCCCTTGCCGCCGCCTTTGCCGCCGCCCTTGTTGCCCTTGTCCGGGGTGGTCGTGGGGGCCGTGGTCACCGGCGTGGCGGTGGCCGCGGCGGCGTCCACAACGCCCCAACCGAAGACCGGGGAGTAGAGCCCGGTCACCTCGGTGAGGGGCTGCCGAGCGGTGCCGATCAGTACCTCCTCGACCTCGGCGAGACTGCGACCCTGCGCGAAGAGCAGCGCTGCGACTCCGGCAACGTGCGGGGTGGCCATGGACGTACCGGCGTAGAAGTCGTAGTCGCTCTCTCCGCAGGCTGCGCTCCCGGTGCCCAGCGGCACGGTCGAGATGATGTCGTCCTCGCAGAAGAGCAGGCCGGCGCCGCCCGGCGCCGAAACGGCTTTGAGGTCGATCTTGTTCGGCAACTCCGAGAACCAGCTCTTGGCCTCGTTGCGGTCCGTCGAGGCAACGCACACGGCGCCGGGTTCGGAGGCCGGGGTGTTGCAGAGCGCGGTGGCGGTGTTGCCCGCCGCCGCGATGACCGACACGCCCTGGGCGTTGGCGTAGGCAATGGCCTCCGTCACCGAGCTCTCGAGCCCCGTCAGCGTGAGTGCCTGCACGCCCGGGAGAGCGCCGAGGCTGAGATTCACGACATCGGCGCCGTTGTCGGCGGACCAGCGGATGCCCGCGGCGATCTCCTCGAACGAGCCGCTGCCGTCCTCGAGCACCTTCACCGGCAAGATCTTCGCGTCCGGGGCCGTCCCCGCCACGCCGATACCGTTGTCCGCCACCGCCGCAACGATGCCCGCAACGTGGGTGCCGTGCTCGTCGCCGTTGTTCTCGCCGTCCGGTCCTCGGAAGTCACCGTTGCCGCAGGGTGACTGGGTCCGGCAGCCCGTGAAGGTCGCGCCGTGTAGCAAGTTGGTGCGCAGATCTGGATGGGAGAAGTCGACTCCCGTATCGACGACTGCCACGACGGCGCCCGCGCCGGTCGAGTTGGTCCACGCCTGCTCGGCGCGGACCTGGTCAAGGCCCCACTGGAGGTCGCGCAGCGGGTCGTTCGTGGCCGCATGGGCGGTGCCGCCATGCAGGAGCACGGCTGCAAGGGCGAGGGTCAGGCCTGATCCGAGAATTCGGCGCATGAGTGATGTGCCTTCCGTAGTTGGGAGATCGTCTCGCTTTCTTCAACGGAGCGGTGTCGCTGAAGTCACGGCGGAAATCGGCCCCTTACCGGAATCGCCGAGGCGCCGATGACTGCGGATCGAGAGCGTCGACACGCGCGTCGCGCACGTCGACCACCGTGTGACCGGCTCGGCCTGAGCTGGTTGCGGGCCGGGGCCTCACTCACAGAGATTCGTGGGTTACCGAGCAGGGGCCGCCCGCTCGGCCTATCCGACAGTTGCGGGAGGCCCCGGTGTCGCCGAGCGTACGAGCGTTGAGCTCGCCGTGCACGCGCGATCGGTCGCGGCAGCAGCGATCGACGGCGTCACAGGCGAGTTGTTCCAAACCAAGCTGACTTCGTCCTATGAGCCCCTCCGCTCGGGGCTTGAGGGTCTGCCGGGATCGGTGGCGGTGGCCTACGTGGCCGGCCCCACGGGTTCCGCGCTCTACCGAGATCTCACCAGGGCTGGGATCCGGTGCGAATTCGTCGCCCTGTCCAAGCTGCTGAAGCCGGCCGGTGACCGGGTCAAGACCGATGCCGAGGACGCTGCACCTGGCGCGGCTGCTGCGCCTGGACGAGATCATCACGGTCGCGATTCCCAGCATCGACCGGGAAGCCGTGCGTGACCTGATCCGTGCCCGCGAGGACTGCCGTAGCAACCTGATCGTGCGCGGCACCGGTTGTCGAAACTGATGTTGCGCCACGGGATCGTCTACTACGCGGTAGCCAACCCGCGCATATCAGTCTGACCGCGCGTCGCCAACGACACGCTCACTGAGACCGTCCCGTCGACCACGCAAGAGGCGCCCGCCCCGATCGCTCGGGACGGGCGCCTCACCATGCCTCTTGACAGGGGATCACCCCGTATCGGATGTGATGACCAGGCACGTCGGTCGGGGACCTGCGACGACACGCTCTGATGTCGTAGATGGTGAAGGCCTCCCGGTGTGGAGTGGAGCTGTCCAAGAAACCGCTTCACACCTAGGAGGCCTTCGTGGCACGCGCTACCCATTCGAACGCTGCTCTGACGCCTCGCGCGCGGCTCCGGCTCGCCCGATCGGTCAACGAGCAGGGCTGGCCCATCCCACGCGCTGGTCTCCGGGCTGCACTACTTAGGTGGTGAGCAGCGTCTGCTGCGTCCCGAGGTTGAAGTCTCACGGTCATCCCTCAGCGCGCCCTGCGGGAGTCAGGCGTCCGTCTGCTCAGCAGGCGGTGCCCCGGTCGACCGACAGCACCGCCCCGGTGACCGATGCGGCGGTGTCCGAGGCGAGGTAGGCGATCGCGTCGGAGATGTCGCTGGGCGGCATGAAGCCATAGCGAGCGCCCGAGCTCTCCATCAGCAGGCTCCAGTCGAGGTCGGAGTCGGCGTGCTCGGCAGCCGCGGCCATCGGCAGGTCGGTCTCGACCCCGCCGGGGCAGACAGTGTTGACGCGGATCCCGTCGGCGGCGAGCTCGAGGGCCAACGACTTCATCAGCATGATCACCCCGGCCTTGGAGGCGCAGTACGCCGCTTGGTAGGGCTGGGCGCGCAGGCCGGCGATCGAGGCGACCGTGACGATGTTGCCCCGACTCTCCTTCAGGTGGGGGAGGGCCGCGTGGCTCGCCAGCATCGGGCCGGTCAGGTTGACGCCGAGGTGCCGCTCCCAGGTGGCGACCTCGAGATCGGCGAAGCGTCGGAACTGGTCGATGCCGGCGACGTTGACCAGCACGTCAAGACCTCCGAGCCGGTCGGTGGCCGTCGCGACGGCGGCGGTGACCGACGCGGCCTCGCTGACGTCACAGGCGATCGTGCCGCTGTCGGCGTCGGCGCGGAGGTCGACGCCGACCACCGCCGCACCCTCGGCACCGAACAGCTCGACCGTCGCCCGACCGATCCCGCCCGACGCGCCGGTCACCAGGACCCGCTTGCCCTCGAACCGTCCCGCCTGTCCTGTTTGTCCCGCCATGTCGTACTCCGCCCGCTCGTGGTCTGCGCGGCGCCTCGGCCGGCGCGCGCATCGTCGCACGGAGCGACACCCGCGCGAGGGCGCGTCCGGTCAACGCACCACGGTGGGTTCGCGCGCCTCCGGCCCCGGGCCGGGCTGGCAGTGCGGGCACCACCACGTACGACGGTTCGCCGCGTCGCCCGGCACCTCCTCGACCACCTGGATCCGTGTGCCGCACCGCAGGCAGGGCCGTCGCACCCGACCCGACACCCAGTGACTCTCCCCGCGTCGCGCCGTTCCGGTGGTCACCTGGTAGGCGCCCGGGGTCCTCGCGGAGTGCGTCAGGGCCGTGGCCGCCCGCGCCACCAGGCGCTCGACGGCGACGTCGCACACCGGGGCCCAGGGGCTGACCCCCATCAGGAACGCCAGCTCGTTGGCCCAGAGGTTGCCCAGGCCTGCCACGAGCCCATGGTCGAGCAGCGCTGACACAAGCGGCCGCCCGCCCGCGCGTCGAAGACGGCGTACTGCCTCGTCGGGGTCCCAGTCGCTGCGGAGCGGGTCGGGCCCGAGGTGTCCGACGACCTGGTCCTCCCCGGCGGTGCTGACGAGCGCCAGGTCGTGCAGCCGGATGCCCCACGCAGTCGTGCCGGTGTCGAGCTCCGGCACCAGGCGCACGTCGGGCATCAGCCGGCGGGGGAGCGCCTTGCCCGGGCCGGTGACCGACCACTCGCCGTCCATCCGCAGGTGGCTGTGGAGCGTCACCCTGCCGGAGAGCCGGGTGAGCAGGTGCTTCCCGTGGGTGACGTGCTCCACCACCCGTCGCCCGGACAGGTCGCGGGTCGCCAGGGCGGGGACACGCAGGTCGGAGCGCGGCCGAGGAGTGAGCGGTCGAGGCGACGCGCGAGCTTGTAGACGCGGTCTCCCTCGGGCACGCGCCCAGTCTGCCCAGGGCTCCAAGGTGCAGTCGGCACCCCCGCGGTTTGCACCTCGGGCGGATCAGCCCCGGGCGGTCACGGGATCGTCAGCCGCCAACCGATTTCGATCGCGTTGGGGTCGTCGCCGATCGTCTGTCTGTTCGCCTCGAAGATGCGGGGCCACTGGTCCGGGTCCCGGTAGAACGTGCGCGCAATCTTCGCGAGCGTGTCACCGCGGGCCACCACATACGTCCTGGGCGTCGCTCCGTCGTCGGGGCGTGCGGCTGCCGGGCATCGGGGCAGTCTCCGGCACTGCAGCGCGAGCACGTAGACCTCGTCCGGTGCAGTGGCGGTCTCGGTGGTGCTCGTGCCGGAGCCCGCCGGCGCGGGGGTCGGCTCGAGGGGCCGCACCACGAGCGCGGACTTCCTCAGCGAGGTGAATGCCGTGGCGAGGTGGAGGCGCTGGCCGATCCCCGGGGCCTCGGTCGTCCCAACGGCCGGCGGGGCCGCGGCCACCGCGGCGCCGGCTGCTGGCTGCGCGGCCGTGGCGACTGCCGTCAGTCCGGCGAGGCTCACCCGGGTGGCCCAGACGGCTGGATCGTCGAGGACCACCATCTTCAGACGGTCCGGCGGTGGCTCGGGCG
>JBFJKO010000191.1:0-6662 GCA_041634935.1 Nocardioides sp. | reverse complement strand
TTCTGTCATGAAGTTTCGTGACACAAGCGGGAGTTTCACCGCTTCAGCGGAGAATCTGCCCCGCGCTCACCAGGGGAAGTCGTCCGGCGTCGAGCCGTCAGACACGCGGGCCGACTGGTTCGCGACCGAGACGACCTCGCCGTTGACGAGCTGGCGCCCACGGCGGGTCTCGGGTTGCCCGTTGACCCGCACCATACCGGCGGCCAGGAGCGCCTTCGCGTCCGAGCCCGACTCGACGAGGTTCGCGAGCTTGAGGAACTGACCGAGCTTGATCGAGGAGTCGCTGATCGCGACGTTGACGGGATCTGCTGACATGCCCGAAGTCAATCACTTCCGGCCACGGTTCAGCTCATCAGCACCGCGACCGTGTGGATCAGCACCCCGACCAGTCCGCCCACCAGGGTGCCGTTGATCCGGATGAACTGCAGGTCGCGACCCACGTGCAGCTCGATCCGGTCCGACGCCTCGCGTCCGTCCCAACGCTCGATGGTGTGGGTGATCACCGCGGTCAGCTCGGAGCCGTAGCGGTCCACCGCGAAGACCACGGCGTCGGCCAGGCGGGCATCGAGGCGCGCGCACAGCTCGGCGTCGTCTCCCAGCCGCTCGGCGAAGCCCTGCACCTCGACGAGCAGACGACGTCGTACGGCGCCGTCGGGGTCGTCGAGGGAGGCCGTCAGCACCCGGCGCAGCGCGTTCCAGAGCGAGATCGCCGAGGTGAGCACCGCCGGGTGCTCCAGGAGCCGCTCCTTGAGCGCCTCGGCGCGACGCTGCACATCGGGCTCGTTCAGCAGGTCCTCGGCGAGCTGGCGCAGCAGCGAGTCGAGCGCGGCCCGCGCCCGGTGGTTCGGCTGTCGGGCGATCTCGTCGACCCAGCGCACGATCTCGGTGTGGACCCGCGCGGTCACCCGGTCGTTGAGCCGCTCGGGCGTCCACCACGGCGCCCGCTCGCCGATCACCTCGCGCACCGTGTCGGGGTTCTCCCGCAGCCAGTCGCCGAGCTCGGCCAGCGCGAGGTCGACCAGCCCGTGGTGGAGGTCGTCCTCGAGCGCCTCCCCGAGCAGGCCACCCAGGAGCGGCGAGATCGGTTCCTCGCGGAAGCGCGGCACGAGCGCCTCGTGCACCAGGGTCTCGACGTGCTCGTCGCGCACCTTGCTCAGCCCGACCACCGACACCTCGGCCACCTCGACGACGACCCGGCGCGCGTGGGCCTCGACGCCCAGCCAGGCCCCCACCCGGGCCGCGACCCCGGCCGAGGTGATCCGCTCGCGCACGACCTCCTCGGACAGGAAGTTCTCCCCCACGAAGTCCTGCAACCCCTTGCCCAGCTCGTCCTTGCGCCGCGGGATGAGGGCGGTGTGCGGGATCGGCAGCCTCAGCGGGTGGCGGAAGAGCGCGGTCACCGCGAACCAGTCGGCGATCGCACCGACCATCGACGCCTCGGCGCCGGCGTTGACGTAGCCGAGGACGCCGTCCTGGTCGAGCGTCACCAGGTAGACCACTGCCGCGAGCACCAGCAACGACAGGGCGAGGGCGCGCATCCGGCGCAGTCCGCGACGCCGTACGTCGTCGGGACTGGGAGCGGGCGCTGACATCACATGACTCACGCGCCCCATCCTTGCGCCTCCCCGGGCGCGACGCGTGGGAGACTCACCCCCATGTCTGAGAGCACCACCGTCATCACCTTCGGCACGTTCGACGTCTTCCACGTCGGCCACCTGCGGGTCATCGAGCGCGCCGCCGCCCTCGGCGACCGCCTGGTCGTCGGGGTGTCGGCCGACGCGCTGAACGTCAGCAAGAAGGGCCGTGAGCCCGTGTTCAGCGAGGACGAGCGGATGGCGATCGTCGGCGCGCTCAAGGTCGTCGACGGCGTCTTCCTCGAGGAGAGCCTCGAGCTCAAGCGTGACTACATCCTCGAACACGGCGCCCGTACGCTCGTGATGGGCGATGATTGGGCCGGGAAGTTCGATGAGTTCTCGGACGTCTGCGACGTCGTCTACCTGCCCCGCACGCCTGCGATCTCGACCACGGCCATCGTGGAGAAGATCTCGACCGGCAGCTGAGCACCCCGCCCCACCGAGTTCCACCGCACACCCGGACCTTCCCCGATCCCGGAGCTGACTTCCATGCGCGTCACCCCGCACCTCTCCTCCGTCGTCACGACGGTGCTCGCGGCGAGCCTCGGGGCCGCGCTGGTCCTGGGACTTCCCGGCCCCGCCGCGGTCGCCGACTCGACCGGCCCCGCCACTCCCGCCGCTCCCGCTGCGCCCACTGCGGCCGAGCCGGGTGCGGTGCTCGAGCGCGCCACCGACGCCCTGCTCAGCGGCGACGAGGCTGCGGGCGCCGACGGTGGAGCCGCACACGACGACCACGGCCACCAGCCGGCCGACCACGCCCCGCCCACGGGGGACGCCGAGAAGCGGGTCGAGGCGACCCTGGCCCTGCGCGACCTCTTCCTGGCACGCAGCACCCTGCGTGACGGCGACGCCGCGCAGGCCGACCGGCTCCTGGCCCGCCCCACCGACGGCGCGAGCGACCCGTACGGCGACGGCTACGCCGTGCCCGAGGCCCGGCTCTGCGGCACCCACACGTGCGTCCACTGGGTGCGCACCGGCGCCGACGCCCCACCCGACGACGCGTGGGCCGAGAAGACCCTCGACGTCATGGAGAAGGTCTGGCGCCACCACGTGGGCGGGCTGGGCTACCGCAAGCCGGCCTCCGACGGCAGCCGCGGCGGGAACGCCAAGTTCGACGTCTACCTCAGCGAGCTCGGCAACCGCGGCCTGTACGGCTACTGCGCCCCCGAGAGCCGCGTGAAGGGCCAGGCCAAGCAGGCCTCCGGCTTCTGCGTGCTCGACAACGACTTCGCCCGCAACCAGTTCGGCCGGGCGCCGTCGAAGACGCTGCGCGTCACCGCGGCCCACGAGTTCTTCCACGCCATCCAGTTCGCCTACGACTTCACCGAGGACCCCTGGCTCCTCGAGTCGACCGCGACCTGGATCGAGGAGCGCTTCGCCGACAGCGTCAACGACAACCGCAACTACCTGCGCTTCGGCCAGGCCTCGCGCGCGACGCAGCCCCTCGACCTCTTCGAGGGCAGCGGCCTGGCGCACTACGGCAACTGGGTCTTCTGGGAGTACCTCTCGGAGCGCTTCGGCAACAAGATCGTGCGCCGCACCATCGAGCGCACCGGCACCGGCGGCGGGCTCCCCGACGACTACTCCACCCAGGCCCTGCGCAAGGTGCTCAAGAGCAGGGGCGGTCTGCCGAAGGTGTACGCCGCGTTCGCGGCCGCCAACACCCAGCCCGGACGCAGCTACGACGAGGGCGGGGCCTTTCCCGGCGTCGACCCGGTCAAGACCACGACGGTCTCGCGCAACGCCCGGCGTACGACGTTCGGCACCCGGGTCAAGCACCTCACCGCCAAGACGCTGAAGGTCAAGGCCCGCTCCCTGGCGTCGAAGAAGTGGCGGCTCAGGATCGCCGTCGACGGCCCCAGGAGGGCGACGTCCCCGGCCGTCTCCCTGCTCGTCCTGCGCGACAACGGCACCCTGCGTCGCCGCACGATCAACCTGGACAAGAGCGGCGACGGCACGCGCAAGGTCGGCTTCGACAGCCGCAAGGTGCGCTGGGTGAGCGTGACCCTGGCCAACGCCTCCACCCGCTACCAGTGTGACTCCGACAGCGGCTACGCCTGCGAGGGCCGTCCCCGCGACCAGCGCGAGCGCTTCGAGGTCACCGCCAAGGCCGTCCGCCGCTGACGCACCTCCACCGGGCATCCGTCCAGTTCGCGCCGCAGCCGCCGCGAGGCTACTGTCGAAGGATGCCTGACCTCGAGATCGACGCCCCGGACCACGACGATCTCGACCTGGAGGCCACCGGCGACACCGACGCTGACGTCGACGCCGCGGAAGCCGCCGACGCCGAGCCCGCCTGGCAGGACGCCGCCGACATCGGCCAGGACGCCGCCGTCGCGGCCTGGGCCGCCGCCGCCCGTCCGATCCTCGAGCAGACCGCCCAGACCTACCAGGCGGTCGTCACGCAGAAGGAGCTCTGCGCCCAGGTGCAGGACGACGCCGGCGTGCGCACCAAGCAGCAGATCCGGCACTGGGTCGGCGACGTCCTCGACGTCGTCGCCGCCGACTGCACCGCGCGCTCCGAACCGCTGCTCTCCTCGCTCGTGGTCAACGCCATGGGCAGCGTCGGTGACCACTACGGCGTCATCGTCGAGAAGCACACCGGCACCGCCCCGGCCGACGGCGACGACCACGCCGCCGCGCAGCGGTTGGCCTGCTACCGCCAGTTCGACGCCAAGGGCCTCCCCGAGGACGGCGGCTTCGCGGCCCTGACCCCGCGCCTCGCCGGCGCCCGCGCCCGGGCCCGCAAGGCCCGCATCGCCGAGCGCGTGCTGCCGCAGTGCCCCGACTGCTTCATGGAGCTCCCGGCCACCGGCGTGTGCGACAACTGCGCCTGAGACCTGGCAGCATCCGACCATGAACCAGCAGAGCCCCGACCCCGGCCTGCCCGCAGCCGGCGTCGTCGACGCCTCGAGCGCCCCCACGTCGGGCGAGTCGGCCGTCGGTCCCTCGACCGTCCTGGCCCAGCGCTACGTCCTGGGTGAGGTCCTCGGGCGCGGCGGCGCGGCTGATGTCTACCGCGCCGAGGACCGGCTCCTCGACCGCCAGGTGGCGGTCAAGGTCCTGCGCAGCGGCACCGACAGCGCCACCGAGCGCGCCCGGTTCGTCTCGGAGGCACGCACGCTGGCCAACCTCGGCCACCACGGCCTCGTCACCGTCCTGGACGCCGGCATCAGTGACGCCCAGCTCGAGCAGCCGTTCCTGGTGATGGAGCTCGTCGACGGTCACACCCTGGCCGAGACGATCGCGCGCGGCCCCAGCGACCTCGCCGAGGTCACCCGGGTCGCGATCCAGCTCGCCGACGCCATCGCCTACGCCCACGAGCGCGACGTCGTGCACCGTGACGTCAAGCCGGGCAACGTCCTGCTCGACGGCTCGGGCAGGGTCAAGCTGGCCGACTTCGGGATCGCGCGTCTCATCGGCGACGCCGCGCGTCACACGAAGACGGGCCACGCCGTGGGCACCGCCTCCTACCTCGCGCCCGAGCAGGTGCGGGGCGAGCCGCTGACCACCGCAGCCGACCTCTACTCCCTCGGCCTGGTGCTGCTCGAGATGTTCACCTGTCGCCGGGAGTACACCGGCTCGCCGGCCGAGGCGGCGCTGGCGCGGCTCTCCCGGCCGCCCGAGATCCCCGAGGACCTCCCGCCGCACTGGCAGGCGCTCCTCGCCGACCTCACCGCCCTCGACCCCACGACCCGGCCGGACGCCGCGTGGCTGGCTGCGCGGCTGCGCGAGCTGCCGCCCGTGCCCCCGCCGGCAGGTCCTCCCCCGGGCCACGACCTGCCCGCGGCGACCGCGGTGCTGACCGACGTCGTGCCCACGCCGCCGTCCGGCCCCTCCGGCCCCTCCGGCCCTGGTGTTCCGGCGCTGGCCGAGGCGGGCGCCCAGGTGGCCGCCCTCGGCGAGGGACTCGCCCGTCGTGCGCGTGGTCTCGAGCGCGACCACGTCGTGCTCGCCCTGGTCGCTCTGGCCATGGTGCTGCTGCTGATCGTGGCCGGGCTCGCCGCCTGAGCGCGAGCCTCGCGTGCGACTGACTGCTCGCCTGACGCAGAGGTGTCCGGACTGCCGATGATCGGCCGGCCGGAGCTCAAGGCGCCGAATGGTCAGAGACAACACGGAATCGGCCCCACGACGTGTCGTACGTGCCCCATCGGCGGTCTCCGCGAACACCCCCTCGAAGGATCGACCGCGCCTCGGTCGCCGAGGGGTGCGAGCTAGCCGCCGGCCATCGCGCCGAGCACGATCAGCGGCTCACGACCCTCCACGACCTCGGCCGGCAGCACCGCGTCGGGGTCGTTGTGGGAGAGATCCTCCTCGCACGCGAAGAACCGGATGAACGCGCGCCGACGTTTCGTGGTGCGGTCACGGATCGTGCCCAGGAGCTCGGGGTGGTCGGCCTCCAGCGCGTCCAGCACGCTGCGCTGGGTGGCGGCCCCGTCGACCACGACGCGGACCTCCTTGTCGAGCCCGACCATCGTGCGCAGCGGTGCCGGGAGCACGACCCTGACGGTGGTCGCGCTCACGGGAGGGTCTGCACCTCCACCGACAGCACCGCCGGGAGGTCTCGCACGATCGCCGACCACGAGTCGCCGGAGTCGTTGGAGGCGTAGACCTGCCCGCCGGTGGTGCCGACGTACACCCCGCACGAGGCGTGGGAGTCGACCGCCATCGCGTCGCGCAGCACGTTGACGTAGCAGTTCTCCTGCGGCAGCCCGTCGGTGAGCGCCTCCCACTCGTTGCCTCCGGTGCGGCTGCGGTAGACCCGCAGGCGGGCCTCCGGCGGCACGTGGAGGACGTCGCTCTCGATCGGCACGACATAGATGGTCTCGGGCTCGTGGGCGTGCACCGAGATGACGAACCCGAAGTCGCTGGGAAGGTTGCCGCTGACCTCGTGCCAGGTGTCGCCGGCGTCGGTGGTGCGCATGACGTCCCAGTGCTTCTGCATGTAGAGCACGTCGGGGTTGCTGGGGTGCAGGTCGAGGTGGTGCACGCAGTGCCCCACCTCGGAGTCCTCGTCGGGAATCTCTC
>JBFJKO010000190.1:0-6761 GCA_041634935.1 Nocardioides sp. | reverse complement strand
CCGCTACCTCGCCGTCGGCGGGGGACTGGACGTCGCACCGGTGCTTGGCTCGCGCTCGACCGACACCCTCGCGTGGGTCGGTCCGCCGCCGGTGCGTGCCGAGACGGTCCTGCCCCTCGGGGACGCGTGGGGGGCGCCGACTGCGGTCGACGTCGCGACAGCCGCTGCCGAGCCTCGTGGAGGCCCGCTGCCCGTCGTGCCCGGTCCGCGGGTCGACTGGTTCGAGCCCGATGCACTTCGGCGCCTGTGCGCCCAGGAGTACGTCGTCACCGCCGACTCCAACCGGGTGGGCCTGCGCCTGAGCGGCCCGGCGCTCGCACGACGCCGGCACGAGGAGCTGCCGAGCGAGGGGATGGTGCTGGGTGCCGTGCAGGTGCCGCCGGACGGCCGTCCGGTGGTCTTCCTCGCCGACCACCCGAGCACGGGCGGCTACCCCGTGATCGCCGTCGTCGAGGCCGCCGGGCTGGCCCGGTGTGCGCAGCTGGTCCCCGGCGACCCGGTGCGCTTCGCCCTGGTCAGGAGCGCCTGACGAGCTCGACCGACGCCTCGACGGGCTCGAAGCCCATCTCGGTGTTGATCGCGACCATCCAGTCGTTGGTCTCGGCGTTCTGGGTCCGCACCCGGCGCATCTCGGGATGGGCCTCCTGCACGGCGCGCAGGTTGGCGGCCTTCACGGCGAGTCCGAGCGTGTGGCCGCGGTGCTCGCGGTGCACGAAGGTGCCCCACTGCGAGACGTCGAGACGCCCGGGAGGCGGCACCGAGATCGTCGACTGCGCCGCAACGGTGCCGTCGGGAGCGATCGCGACCGTCTCGTACATCGTGCGCCCGGCGGCCACGAGCGCGGCGCGGTTCTCGGTGAACCGCTCGGGGGTGATCAGCTCCTCCTCCCAGTCGACCTCGCCGGTGGGGGCGTCGACGCCGAGCTGGCTGTGCAGGACGACCAGGGACGGCACGAGGTTCTCCGGGATGACGTTCACGTGGGTCTCGATGCGGTAGTCGCTGCTCTTGAGCGCCGCACGGGCCGTCCAGGCGTCGAGCTGCTCGGTCGTGACGGGCAGGGACAGGTCGCGGATGATCTCGACGTTGGCGAGCGTGAACCCGGCCGCCTCGGCGAAGCGCCGGTACCGGTGGTCGGTGACCCGGTCGAAGGGGAGCACCGTCTCGATCACCACCGTGGTGCGGCCCTCGACCGCGGCCACCTCCACCGCGTGCTCGAGCAGGAGGCGACCGTAGCCGCGGCCCTGGTCGGCGGGGTCGACCTTCACGTCGATCCAGCACTTGTCGAGGTTGTCGTGCACGCTCAGGTAGACGACGCAGAAGCCGACCGTGCGCCCCTCGACCCGACCGACGTAGAAGCACTGGCGCTCACCGGGGTCGGGCCGTCGGGCCGCCCCCGACATCTCCTGCCAGGACCACTGCGGAGCGTCCTCGCGGTCCAGGTGGTTGGCGCGTGCCTCCACGTCGTACACGGCCCGCAGGGCGAGGTCGTCGTCGACGTCCAGCTCGGTGATCTCCACGAACGACGACGTTACGGACCCGTGGGCGCCTCGGCCACCGAATTGTCTCCCGGGGGCGGCCAGGGATGCAGCGCCGGGTCGTCGACGGCGTAGGAGCGCACCGGTCCGGCAGGCGTCTCGGCGGTCTCGAAGCGCACGGTCACCACGCCTCGTCCCGAGCCCCAGACCCACCCGCGCCCGAGATCGTCGTGCACGACGTCCTGGCCGGGGCCCCACGAGGAGCGTCTGGGTGCGGCGACGGTGATGTCGGCGCCCTGGATGGCGTCGGCCTCGGCGGCTGCGTCGTCGCTCCCGCCGAAGAGGTCGTCCTGGATCCAGTCGGCGAGCCCCGACACCCCGACGCCCAGGAGCCGGACGCCGCCGGAGGTGTCGAGGTCGGCGAGGAGGCCGCGGGCGAGCCGGCTGATGGTCGCGCTGCTGTCGGTGGGTTCGGGCAGCGTGCTCGAGCGGGTCAGGGTGGTGAAGTCGTGTGCACGGACCTTGATCGTCACGGTGCGTCCCGAGAGTCCCTGCGCGCGGAGCCGGGTGGCGACCTCGCCGGCCTGACGGGTCAGCAGTCCCTCCATCAGCCGGCGGTCGGTGAGGTCGGTCTCGTAGGTGCCCTCCACGCTGACCGACTTGGCCTCGCGCTCGGCGACCACGGGGCGGTCGTCCTCCGCGCGGCTGAGGTGGTGCAGCCCGGTCCCGTGGGCCCGCCCGACCAGCCGAACCAGCTCGTCGAGGCCGGCCGCCTCCAGGTCGGCCACCGTGTGGAGCCCGGCCCGACGCAACCGCTCGACGGTGGCCGGACCCACCCCGGGGATCACCGACACGTGCATGGGTCGCAGGAGGTCCCGCTCGGTGCCCGGGGCGACCACGACGAGCCCGTCGGGCTTGTCGAGGTCGCTGGCGACCTTGGCGATGAACTTGGAGGTGCCCAGTCCCACCGACGCGGTGAGGCCGCCGGTCGCCTCCTGCACCCGGGCGCGCAGCTCCTCGGCGAAGGCCGTCACCGTCGCCACCTCGAGGTCGGGGAGCCCGGCCTGCGCGAGGTCGACGAACGCCTCGTCCAGCGACAGCGGCTCGACCAGGGGCGACGCCTCGCGCAGGAGACCCATCACGATCGCGCTGCTGGTGCGGTAGGCGTGGAAACGGCCGCTGAGGAAGGCGGCGTGAGGGCAGCGTGAGCGTGCCTCACGGGTCGACATGGCCGAGCGGACGCCGTACACCCGGGCCTCGTAGGAGGCCGTCGCCACGACCCCCCGACCGCCGGTCCCTCCCACGACGACCGGCTTGCCACGCAGCGAGGGCTTGTCGCGCTGCTCGACGGCGGCGAAGAAGGCGTCGAGGTCGAGATGGAGCACCGAGGCCTGCTTGCGCACCCCGAGAACCTATCCCCGCCACGTCCCCGCCACATCTTCGCCACATCTTCGCCACCGTGGGCGGTCCCAGCCCCGGGGAGGGTCGTGCCCGCCGCGCGTCCACAGGTCTCCCGACGGGGCCCGTTCTCCACAGCCTCGTCCCCGGGCCGGTCCGGACGTCGGACGACGCGAGCAGGGTCGCTCCCATGACCTCCTCCAGCTCGCACACCTCGCACACCTCCCCGGGGGCCCCGCCGGCCCTGTTGCTCACCGCCCGCTCGACCGAGGACCTCCTGGCGCTCGCGCCGGTCGTGCTCGGCTTCCACCCGTCCGACTCGGTCGTGATGCTGACCTTCGGGGCCGCGGCGCCCTTCCACGCCCGCGTCGACCTGCCACGCACGAGCCAGGAGGTCGCCGAGACGGTCGACGTGCTCGTCGCGCCGGCGACACGCCACGGCGTCGAGCGCGTGGTGCTCCTCGTCTACGGCACCGACCGGGTGCTGTCCCGCCGCCTCTGGAGCGCGCTGAGGGACGGCTTCGGTCGGGCCGGGATCGAGGTCATCGACGCCCTGAGGGTCGAGGAGCAGCGGTGGTACCCGCTCGTGGGCCGCGACCGACGCGCCCAGCTGAGCGGGGTCGCCTACGACGTGTCGGCCCACCCCTTCCTGGTGCAGGCCGTCGTCGACGGCAGGGTCATGCACGGGTCACGAGCGGCGCTGGCGCGCACCCTCACGCCCGACGCCGAGGCCACCGGTGTGCTCGCGGCCCTGACGTCGGCCCGGCCGGTCCCGACCGACCTGCGCGCCGAGGGTGCCTGGGTCGAGGCGCTGCTCGGCTCGCACCTCGGGCAGGAGCGCCTGCCGGACGACGCAGACCTCGCCCGGGTGCTGGTGGCCGTGCGGGACGAGCGTCTGCGCGACGCCGCGTGGAGCACGATGGGTCGTTTGCACGGTCGCGCCGCCGTGTCGTGGTGGACGCACGCGCTGACCCGTTGCCCGGACGACCTGGTGGCGGCGCCGGCGGCGCTGCTGGCCTGGGCCGCCTGGCTGCACGGCAACGGGGCGCTGGCGTGGTGCGCGATCGACCGCTGCGAGAGCGTCGTGCCCGGCTACGACCTGGCCCGCCTGGTGGCCGGCCTGCTCGAGCGTGCACACCCGCCGACCCGGTGGAACAAGACGATCGACTGGCGCGCGGGGCTCGACGACACCTCTCGGGCGGGATGACGCACTACCCTCCTGCCATGGGCGAAGAGGTCGACCTCCAGGAATTCACCCCCTCGGACCGCACCCGGCACCGCGAGAAGGTCCGGCGCTGCCTGGACGTCTTCGCGCGGATGCTGCGTGAGGCCGCCTTCGACACCGACGACCCGATGACGGGGCTGGAGGTCGAGCTCAACCTGGTCGACGACTCCGGTGACCCGGCCCTGAAGAACGCCGAGGCCCTGGCCGCCATCGCCGATCCCGACTTCCAGACCGAGCTCGGCCAGTTCAACATCGAGATCAACGTGCCGCCGGCCAAGCTGCGCGAGCAGGGGCTCGAGCGCTTCGAGGACAACCTGCGGCGCAGCCTCAACGACGCCGAGGCCAAGTCCGCCGAGGTCGGCGCCCACCTGGTGATGATCGGGGTCCTGCCGACGTTGGCCGAGGGCCACATGGGGCTCACCAGCATCAGCGGCAACCCCCGTTACCGGCTGCTGAGCGAGCAGATCCTGCGCGCCCGCGGGGAGGACCTGGTCATCTCGATCGCCGGCACCGACGGCGACCAGCTCGACACCTCGGCCGACTCGATCCTCCCCGAGGCCGCGTGCACGAGCACGCAGCTGCACGTGCAGACCTCGCCCGACCAGTTCGCCGCCTACTGGAACGCCTCCCAGGCGATCTCGGCGATCCAGCTCGCGGTGGGGGCGAACTCGCCGTACCTGCTGGGCAAGAACCTGTGGCGTGAGACGCGGATCCCGCTCTTCGAGCAGGCCACCGACACCCGCAGCGAGGAGCTCCGGGCCCAGGGGGTCCGGCCCCGCGTGTGGTTCGGGGAGCGGTGGGTCACCTCGGTCTTCGACCTGTTCGAGGAGAACGTCCGCTACTTCTCCGCGCTGCTGCCGATCACCGACGACGAGGACCCGCTCGCCGTCCTCGAGGACGGCGGCACCCCCGCCCTCTCCGAGCTGCGGCTGCACAACGGCACCATCTACCGCTGGAACCGGCCCGTGTACGACGTCAACGACGGCGTCCCGCACCTGCGGGTCGAGAACCGCGTCCTGGCCGCCGGACCGACCGTCTCGGACACGATGGCCAACGCGGCGCTCTACTTCGGGCTCACCCGTGCCCTGGCCGAGAGCGAACGCCCGCTGTGGTCGCAGATGTCCTTCAGCGCTGCGGAGGAGAACTTCCACGTCGCCGCCCGGCACGGCATCGACGCCCAGCTCTACTGGCCCTCGATCGGACAGGTCTCGGCCACCGAGCTGGTCCTGCGCCGCCTGCTGCCGCTCGCCTACGAGGGCCTGGCTGCCTGGGGAGTGGAGACGGCGACCGCGGAGCGGCTCCTCGGCATCATCGAGCAGCGGTGCCTGCTCGGCACCAACGGGGCCGAGTGGTTCGTCCGCGAGATGGCGCAGCGCTCGGGGGAGGACCGCTTCGACGCGCTCCGCGCGACGCTGCTCGACTACCGCGCCCGCATGCACACCAACGAGCCCGTCCACACCTGGTGACCCCGACCCGCGGGAGGCCGGGTGCCGCGGGACTCACCGGCGTGCCGGCCGCAGGCGACGCCACGAGCGCCCCGCACCCGTCGCCGGATCACGCCACCCCTGCCGGGTCACGACCACCAACGGCAGGCTGACCTCCAGCTCGTGCGCCGCGCACGGGGCGGCGCTCGACCACGCCAGGTCGTCGTCCTCCGGCTCCAGCCCACCGGGGCGGGTGCACCACAGCAGCACCGGAGGTGCGTCCGTCCCTGGCGGGCAGGGCTGGACGGGCTGGGCCGGAGGGGCAGGAGGGTCGTGGAGCGCGCTCTCCCGGTGACGGCGGTAGAGCGCCTCGACGAGGTCGGTGCGCAGTGCGTGGTCGGGGCGCGGCAGGTACAGGGGCAGCTCCACCCGGCGTGCGCCCGGGGTGCCGAGGTGCAGGACCGGGGCGAAGACGCGGCGGTGCTCGGTGGTCACGTGCTCCAGCACGGCATCGCGCAACGCCGCCTCCAGCGCCGCCGGCACGGGCACGACCAGTCCGGGCGCGACCACGACCGACGCAGCCGGACCGGGCCGGGGCGACGCCTGCGGCGAGGACGCTCGGAGAGCCATGCGCCCAGAGTGGCTCATCGAGCCAGGACCGGGCGCCACTCGTCCACAGGGTGCCCGCAGCCCTCGGGACGGGTACGGTGCAAGGCATGTCGAGCGTCGTCGTTGGATACGTGCCCAAGCCCGAAGGTGAAGCTGCCCTCTCCACGGCCATCACCGAGGCTCGCCTGCGCGGGGCCGACCTGATCGTCGTGAACTCCCACCAGGCCCGCACCGACGAGGGCGAGCCCGACCTCACCGACGTCCGGACGACGCTCGAGGCGTCGGGCGTCGACTACGAGATCCGCCAGCTGACCCGTGGGTTCGAGGCGGCCGAGGACCTGGTCAGCGTCGCCGAGGCCAACGACGCGCTGCTGATCGTCATCGGGCTGCGGCGCCGGACGCCGGTCGGCAAGCTCATCCTGGGCTCGAACGCCCAGCGGGTGCTGCTCGACGCCCACTGCCCGGTGCTGGCCGTCAAGGCCTGACCGGCCGGCACCGTCAGGGATCAGCAGCGGCTCGTGACGCTCCGGGCCTTGATCCGCGGTCCGGGCTCGGAGGCCTGCGCGCGCTTGTTGAGCGGCCAGCCGCGCTGCCAGTCGTAGAGCACCCGCGTACGGCGCATCTCGGTGT
>JBFJKO010000189.1:0-6769 GCA_041634935.1 Nocardioides sp. | reverse complement strand
TCAGCCGGGCCGGGTCCTGCACCCAACCCGCGCTGCCGCCGACGACGGTCCACGACCAGCGTCCCGCAGGCGGTACGACATCGGAGTGGCCGCCGCTGCCCAGCAGCAGCACCGCCCGGCCCGTCGGTTCCCGATGCGTCGCAGTCGTCACCTCGAACCGCGAGAGGGCACCCACGCACTGCAGGGCCTCCTCCTCGCGCTGCCCGAGGCCGCGCACCATCCCGTGGGCCTGGGGTGGCCAGAACGCGACGAGCGCGTCGGCGATCCCGAACCCGAGCCGGTGCGGCTCGTCGTCCCGCCTTCCGGGCAGCACGACCGACACGACGGGGACACCGTGGAGACGCACGAGGAGGGCGACCTCCACCGACACGTCCACCACGACCGCCTCGGGCCGGGCGGCCTCCAACCAGGCAGAGACCTGCGCCGAGCGCGACAGCAGCCCCGGATCACGCCGAGGCACCCAGTGCAACCGGCCGCCCGCAGTGCTCGCCGAGCCACCGGGGTCGTCAGCAGCCCCACCCGCGTCGTCTCGCGCGAGCTCGATCCACGGGCCCGGCCATCCGGGGGGACGCGGCAGCGACGACAGACCGGTCACCTCTGGTCCACCGGTGGCGGCGAGGTGCCGAGCCAGCTCGGTGGCGCGATGCCGGTGGCCGTGCCCGACGTGGTGCACGTAGTAGCCGATGCTCACGAGGCGCGGCCCTCGCGCAGCAGCCGGTGGGTAGGCGCTGCTTCGCGGACCGGGAGCGGCAGGCCGTCGACCATCCGCTCGTAGCAGCGCTCGTAGCCGTCGACCATCAGCCCCACCGAGCACGTCTGCTCGGCGTGGCGACGCACCGCGTAGCGATCGAGGGCGCGCGCCGACGACACGGCGCGACCCAGCGCCGCCACGTCGCCGGCCTCCACCAGCAGCCCGCCCTCGCCCCGGGCTCCCACCACCTCCGGGACGCCGCCGCGCCGGTAGCCCGCCACGGGCGTGCCCGACGCCATCGCTTCCGCTGCGACCAGTCCGTACGGCTCGTCCCAGGCCGGGGTGACCACTGCCACCGAGGCCTGCCGGAGCAGGCTCGCCAGCTCCCGCTGGGCGAGGTGGCCGCCATACTCCACGTCGCCACCGAGACGAGGGGCGATCTCCTGCTGGTAGTAGAGCTCGTCGTGCACCGGCCCCACGAGCACGAGCGGCACCCCGGCCGCGCGGCAGGCGTCCACCGCCTCGTGCGGAGCCTTCTCGCGCACCAGCCGTCCCGACCAGACCGCAGGCCCGCCACCGGGCCCGAACCGCCACTGGAGCAGGTCCACCCCGTTGCGTACGACGGTGCTGGTCACGACGTGCGACCAGGCCGCGGAGGTGAAGTCGCTGACGGCGACGTAACCCGGCTGCTTCTCGGCGAGGTGGATCGCGGACTCCACGTAGGGGAGCGGCGGTGTGTGCAGGGTCGTGAGCAGCGGGATCGGGAGCATCGAGGCCATCGCCACCGGAAGGTGGTGGAGGCTGTTGTCGTGCACCAGGTCGAACTCGCCGGCCCCGTCGCGGAGCAGGTCGAGCATCAGCCCGAGGTAGGCGTGGTGCTCGGCCAGCCACAGCGGGCCGGGCGCGTTGACGTCCGCCAGGGCCGCCGCGCTGGGGGCGAAGCGCGCGGGCTCGAGGTGTCGGACCGGCAGCGCAGGGTCCGACCCGGGTGCCGCGAACAGCGTCACCTCGTGCCCGCGTCCCGCCAGCTCCCGCGCCAGCGCGTGCGTCATCGACTCCAGCCCACCCGCGAACGGCTGCGCGATCGGGTAGCGCGTCGAGGCCACGAGACAGATGCGCACCTCAGGCACCGGCCTCGGAGCGAGCACCCGTGCAACAAGGACGGCCTGGACCCATGATCTCCGAACTCCTGGTCGAGGGCGCACCGGAGGAGCCCGAGCGTCCGACGCGCGAGCGGGGGGAGCCACCGCGCAGCGCCGACGTTAGTCAGTCCGAGCGGTCGGCGGATCCATCCATGTGGGTGATCGGCACGCGTGATGGGGTGAGCTCGTCGACCGACGCCGAGGCCGGCTCCGTGGCCAGCTCCGAGGCCGGCTCCGTGGCCAGCTCCGAGGCCAGCTCCGAGGCCAGGCCCGACAGGTAGCCGGCGAACCCGCCCGCCGTCCGGCCGGTGAGCCGCGACGACGTCATCACCGGGCGGGTGGCCGCGCCCTCGCGCGCCCCGGCGGCGAGCAACCGCTTGACGAGGTCCAGGTCCTCACGCTCCGGCAGGGGCGCGAAGCCCCCGACCTCGTCGTAGGCCGAGAGCCTGACCCCGAGATTGGCCCCGTGCACGCCCACGTGACCGGGTGGGTGGAAGGTGAGCCACCTGGCGATCACCGCCTCGGACGTCGTGCCGTCCGGCTCGACCCGTCCCAGCACCACGTCGTGGCCGGCCTCCGCGACATCGACCTGGTCGGTGAGCCAGTCGACCGGCACCCGCGAGTCCGCGTCGGTGTGAGCGATCCAGGCCTGCTCGGCAGGGAGCCGGAGGTCCGCGATCACCTCGCGGGCTCGGAGCATGCCCCGCGCACGAGCCGCGCCGACGTTGCGGCACGCCACCTCGACGACATCGACCCCGGCGTCGACGCAGATGCGACCGCTCTCGTCGGTGCACGCGTCGAGGACGACCGTCAGACCGACGCGCACCTGCGGCCGTTGCTCGCGCACGTGCTCGATCGCGAGCGCCAGGGAGCGCAACGCGCCCGGCAGCAGGACGGCCTCGTCATGGGCCGGGACGACGACATGGACTGCCCCGACCCGGTCGGCGCGCCGACTCCGGAGCACCTGCGGGAATCTAGTGCCCCACCCGACGAGCCGGGACCACCTCGGCGGGTGACGGGACCGCCCAGGGCCCGCTCCGCAGCAGGCGGGGTCAGGCGTGCGGGTGAGGTCGGAGCACCTCCGGCGCGGCGAGACTGGGTCCTCACCCACGACGACAGGACCCTCGTGCCCGACCGACCTGCGGTACCCGTGCTCCTCACCCCCGATCCGGCGGCAGACCCGGACGACCTCCGCGCACAGGTCTTCGCGGAGGCACGCACCCTCGCCGACGCCCCCGTCGAGCAGGCGGTGGAGTGGGCCTCACGCCTGGGAGCCCTCACGCCCGATCCGGCGTCCGGGCAGACCCTGCTGCGCTGGGAGCTGCTGGCGACCGTGGGCGCCGCGGACCTGACGGTCGCCCGGGCCGTCGAGCCCCACCTCGACGCCCTGGCGATCCTGCACGAGAACGGCGACGACGTCCCCGAGGCCACGTCGTGGGGGGTGTACGCCGCCGAGGGTCCGGCGCCGCGGCTGGAAGCGGTGCGCACCGACGACGACTGGCGACTGTCGGGACGCAAGCCCTGGTGCTCCCTCGCCGGTCAGGTGTCCCACGCGCTGGTGACCGCCTGGGTCGAGCCGCAGCGACGCGGCCTCTTCGCGATCGACCTCTCCGACCCGGGGCTGCGCCACGAGGACGGCCCCTGGGAGCCCCGCGGACTGACCTCCGTGGTCTCCACGGCCCTGGTCATGGACGGGGTCGCGGCGCGGGAGGTCGGCGGTCCGGGCTGGTACCTGACCCGCGACGGGTTCGCCTGGGGCGCGATCGGTGTGGCGGCCGTCTGGTACGGCGGCGCCGTCGCCGTGGCCCGGCGCCTCCACGCCCAGCTCGCCGTCCGCGAACCCGACCAGGTCGCGCTCATGCACCTCGGAACGGTCGACGCGTCCCTCGCCGCCGCCCGAGCCTTGCTGCGCGAGGCTGCGACCGTGGTGGACGCCGGCACGGTGAGCAGCGACGCCGCCGCACTGCTGGCCGCCCGCGTCCGGCACGTGGTCACCGCGACCTGCGAGAGCGTCCTGACCGAGGTGGGTCACGCCCTCGGTCCCGGACCCCTCAGCCAGGAGCCCGAGCATGCTCGACGGGTCGCCGACCTCACGCTCTACCTGCGCCAGCACCACGCCGCCCGCGACTACGCGGCGTCCGGTCGTCTGGTGGCGCACGACTTCCCCACCACGCCACCGTGGTGAGCTTCTCGCACGACTCCCCCGGCACCCCGGCGGCGGTCTGGAACGACGCCGTGGCCGGGCTCGACCTGCCCGCGTTGACCTTCGACGGCCTCGACCGCGTCGTCGTCCTCGGCGCGCACCCCGACGACGAGACCCTCGGTGCCGGCGGACTGGTCGGCCGTGCCCACGACGCGGGGCTCCAGGTGGACGTCGTGGTCGTGACCCGAGGAGAGGGCTCCCACCCCCGCTCCCCCACCCACGGCCGGGAGCGGCTCGCCGCCGTCCGCACCGAGGAACTCAGGGCGGCGGTCGGCGTCCTGTCCCCGGGCTCGGAGCCGGTGATCCTGGGCCGGCCGGACGGAGCCGTGGCCGCCCACGAGGAGGAGCTCGCGTCCTACCTCGTCGACCTCGTCGGCGACGGCCGTCGCACCCTGCTCGTCGCCCCGTGGCGACGTGACGGCCACCCCGACCACGAGGCCGCCGGTCGGGCCTCGGCCACCGCAGCGGCGCGGACCGGCGCCCGACTGCTCGAGTACCCGGTCTGGTTCTGGCACTGGGCGCGACCCGACGACGCGCCGTGGACCGCAGCCCTCCGACTCGACCTCGACGCGGACACGCTGCGACGCAAGGGGGCGGCGATCGCCGAGCACCGCAGCCAGGTGCGGGCGCTCTCGGAGCAGGACGGCGACGAGGTGCTGCTCGACGCCGACTTCCTCTCCCACTTCGCGGCGCCGTACGAGATCTACTGGGAGCAGCCGGTCGACGACCAGGCGCTCGAGGACCTGCATGCGCGGGTGGCGGATCCGTGGGGGGCCGACCACCGCTTCTACGAGCAGCGCAAACGTGCCCTGGTCAGCGCGATGCTGCCGCGGGCGACGTTCCGTCACGGGGTCGAGGTCGGGTGCTCCACCGGCGCCCTGGCCGAGGTCCTGGCCCAGCGCTGCTCCCGCCTGACGGCCCTCGACGCCAGCCCGAGCGCCGTTGCCGCAGCAACGGCCCGGCTCTCAGCGCTCGGGCACGTCGACGTGGTGCGTGCTCAGCTGCCCGAGGGTTTCCCCGACTCGACCGTCGACCTCGTCGTGCTCAGCGAGGTCGGCTACTTCCTCAGCCCTGCCGACCTGACGAGCCTGATCCGGCGGATCGAGCGCCGTCTCGACCCGGACGGCGTCGTGGTCCTGTGCCACTGGAGGCACCCGGTGAGGGGATGGCCCCTCGACGGCCCGGCGGTGCACGAGCAGCTCATCGCGGCCGAGGTCCGCCCGGTGATCGCGGAGTACCGCGACCGCGACGTCGAGATCCTGGTGCTCGGCGCCCCCGGGCAGCTCCCGGATCCGCACGAGGCGGTCGCCCCGCCAGACCACACTCTCGACGAAAACTGGAACACGTTCTAGTCTAGGGCCTGACCTCCGACGGTGACCCCGTCCCCGCACCCACTGAAGGACCTGACGTTGAGCGAGCTCGGCCTGGCAGCAGCCCATGACACCTCCATCGAGGACCGTTACCGACCGGCCCAGCTGCTGGCGGGCAAGGTGATCGTCATCTCGGGCATCGGGCCAGGCCTCGGCCGGTCCTTGGCCGAGGAGGCCGCCAAGATGGGCGCCGACCTGGTGATCGCCAGCCGCACCGCCTCCCGCCTCGACGAGGTGGCCGAGGAGGTCAAGGCCCACGGCATCCGCGTGGTCTCCGTGGTCACCGACGTCACCGACGAGGAGTCGCGCGCCAACCTCGTGGCGAAGTCCCTCGAGGCCTTCGGTCGCGTCGACTGCGTCATCAACAACGCCTTCGCGATCCCGCCGATGGACCCGATCACCCAGATCGACCCGAAGAAGCTGGCCAAGGTCAACGAGACCAACGTCTTCGCCCCGCTGCGACTCTCGGCGCTGTTCGCCGACGCCCTGGCGGAGTCGAAGGGCTCGATCATCATGCTCAACTCGTGCGTGCAGTTCTCCTCGCAGCCCGAGTACGCCGGCTACAAGCTGTCGAAGGGCACGCTCGCGCACCTCGCCTCCTCGCTCGCCACCGAGCTCGGGCCGCGCGGGATCCGCGTCAACAGCGTGGCGCCGTCGTACATCTACGAGGACGTCAACCGCGGCTACTTCGACTTCCTCGCCGCCGTCGAGAACAAGACCCACGAGGAGGTCTACGCCGAGAAGGCCGGCCCGACCGACCTCAAGCGCCTCGCATCCTCGGAGGAGGTCGCCCGCGCGACCCTCTTCCTCGCCTCCGACCTCGCCTCGGCGGTGACCGGGCAGATGCTGACGGTCGACTGCGGCGAGTTCCACGACTGATGGCGAGCACCTGCTGGTCGTCGAGCACCCACTGGTCGTCGAGTAGCCGGGCAGCGAGGCACGAGCGACCGGCGTATCGAGACGCTCACCGCAACCGCTCGCCTCACCGCGTCTCGATACGCCCGCCCCGCTCCTTCGTCGCGAGGGCGGGCTTCTCGACGACCCAGGACGCCTGGGCGGACTGCTCGACGACCCAGACGACCCGGAGGACCCACGCATGAGCGACAACATCATGGCGCGCACGCGCCCCGACGTCGGGTCCTTCGACGACATCGTCGCGGCGGCCGAGCGCACCACCGGCCTGAGCGACTTCGGCTGGGAGCCGGGCACCGACCACGAGGCCGGGCTGCGCCTCCTCGCCGAGGACCTCGCCTCGCCCGAGGCCGGGCTCACCCCGCTGGGCAACTACTTCCAGCGCTCGGAGGTCAAGAGCGCTCTGGTCGGGCGGCTGCTCACCCAGGCGCGCTTCGACGAGCACCCCGAG
>JBFJKO010000188.1:0-6857 GCA_041634935.1 Nocardioides sp. | reverse complement strand
TGGTTGTCAGGTGCAACCACTTCGACATATGGTTGCGCTTGACAACCTTCGCCCGACCCGAGAAGTGGACGCCGTGACCCAGCCCCTCCCCGAGGCCCCCGCGCCGATGAGTCACCGCGAGGTGATGGAAGCGCTCAGCGGTCTCCTGCTCGCGATGTTCGTCGCCATGCTGTCGAGCACGGTCGTCACCAACGCGCTGCCACGCATCGTGACCGACCTCGAGGGCACTCAGTCCGGCTACACGTGGGTCGTGGTCTCCACGCTCCTCGCGATGACCGCGACCACCCCGATCTGGGGCAAGCTCGCCGACCTCTTCAGCAAGAAGCTGCTCGTGCAGTCGGCCCTGGTCATCTACACGGTCGGCTCGCTGATCGCGGCCTTCGCGCCGAGCATGGGGGTGCTCATCGGCGGTCGTGTGGTGCAGGGGATCGGCGTCGGCGGCCTCACTGCTCTGGTGCAGGTCGTGATCGCCTCGATGGTCTCCCCGCGTGAGCGTGGCCGCTACTCCGGCTACATCGGTGCCGTGTTCGCCACCGCGACCGTCAGCGGGCCGCTCATCGGTGGGCTGGTCGTCGACAGTCCGTTCGGCTGGCGCGGCTGCTTCTTCGTGGGCCTGCCCTTCGCCGCCTTCGCCTTCTACGTGCTCCAGCGCCGCCTGCACCTGCCGGTCGTGCGGCGCGACGTCTCGATCGACTACCTCGGCGCGACGCTCATCATGGGCGACGTCAGCACCCTGCTGATCTGGGTCTCGCTGGCCGGCTCGTCGTTCGCCTGGGCCTCGCTCACCACCGTCGTGCTGGTCACCACCGGCCTGGTGCTGGTCGTCGCGGCCCTCGGTGTCGAGGCGTACGTCGCCGCCGACCCGATCATCCCGCTGCGGCTCTTCAAGGACCGCACCGTCGCGCTGGCCACTGCGGCCTCCGCGATGGTCGGCGTGGCGATGTTCGCCGCCACGGTCTACCTGAGCCAGTACTTCCAGCTCTCGCGCGGCATGAGTCCGACAGCTGCCGGCCTGATGTCGATCGCGATGGTCGGCGGGCTCCTCGTCTCGAGCATCGTCAGCGGCCGTATCATCAGCGCCACGGGTCTCTGGAAACGGTGGCTGGTCGGCGGGCTCGTGCTCGTGGTCGTCGGGCTCCTGCTGCTCGGCACGATCGACGGCGACACCTCGCTCGTGGCGGTCGGGCTCTTCATGGCCGTGGTGGGCGTGGGCCTGGGCGCGACGATGCAGAACCTCGTCCTCGCGGTGCAGAACAACGTGCGTCTCGAGGACCTCGGTGCGGCCAGCTCGGTCGTGGCGTTCTTCCGCTCGCTGGGTGGTTCGATCGGCGTCTCGGTCCTGGGCGCCGTCCTCTCGAGCCAGGTCGCGTCGACGGTGCGCTCGGGGTTGACCGACCTGGGCGTCGCCGACACCGAGCACCGCAGCAGCGCGATCCCCGATCTCGCGGCACTTCCGGCGCCGGTGCGAGACCTCTACGAGCACGCGTTCGGTACGGCGGTCGGACACCTCTACCTGGTGTCCGTGCCGTTTGCGATCCTTGCCCTCGTGTGCGTGCTGCTCATCAAGGAGGTCCCGTTGCGGACCACCCTCGAGAAGGCCGCCGACCCCGTGCGCCCGCAGGGCCCGCAGTCGGCGACGGCCGGACCGGTCGAGGCCCACGCCGGGGGCGCCACCGTGCCCGTGCCGGCCGACCGGGAGGCGCGATGACCCGCGACGAGACCCTGCGCGCCCTCGAGCAGGAGGTCGGCGTGATGATCCGTCGGGTGCGACGGGTGATCAACCTGCGCGCCCAGATGGTGCACCCCCAGCTCCAGCCGTCCGCCTACCTGCTGCTGTCCTCGATCGCGGAGAGCGGCCCGGTGCGCGCCTCCGAGCTGGTCGAGCGCTTCGACACCGACAAGGGCGCGATCAGCCGGCAGGTCAGTCACCTCCTCGACCTCGAGCTGCTCGTCAAGGAGAAGGACCCCTCCGACGCCCGGGCGTCGTTGGTCTCGGTCACCGACGACGCGAAGAGCCGGATGGCCGACGTCGTCGAGCACCGGCGCAAGCTCTTCGCCGAGGGGCTCTCGGAGTGGAGCGAGGCCGAGCTCGCGGGCTTCGTGCAGGACCTCGGCCGTTACAACGCCGCCCTCAACGAGGCCAGCGGGCTCTGACGCCGCGGCGGGTCAGCGCAACCACACCGCCGTGTCGGCCGGCAGCCGGTCGGTCACCGGTGCGCTCGACAGGACGACGTCGCCCGCCGGCAGCGGTGCGTCGACGGCGCCGCAGTTGAGCACCACGCGCAGGTCGCCGCGGGTGATGGTGAGCAGGTCGCCGTCCACGGCGACGTCGACCGTCGTGGGCGGGTCGGTGGCGAGCAGGTCGCGACGCGCGGCCAGCGTGCGGCGGTAGAACTCCAGGGTGGAGTCCTCGACCCCCGCCTGGGCCTCGGCCGTCAGGGCCGCCCAGTCGTCGGGCTGCGGGATCCAGGGCTGGTAGTCGCCGGGGCCGAAGCCGTACGGCGCGGTGGTGCCCGACCACGGGATCGGCACCCGGCAGCCGTCGCGACCGGCCTCGCCGGTGCGGAACCACGACGGGTCCTGGCGGTCCTCGGGAGCGACGTCGACCTGCTCCAGCCCGAGCTCCTCGCCCTGGTAGAGGTAGGAGGACCCGGGCAGCGCGAGCATCGTGAGCGTCGCGGCCCGGGCGCGGGCCAGGCCGCTCTCCCCGCCGCCGTAGCGCGTGACGTGGCGGACGACGTCGTGGTTGCTGAGCACCCAGGTCGGGCTCGCGCCGACGTCGTCCAGGGCGGCGAAGGTGTCGGTGACGACGTCGGCGAACGCCGCAGCCGACCAGTCGGCGAGCAGCCAGGTGAAGTTGAAGGCCTGCTGCATCTCGTCGGGCCGCACGAACATGGCCATCGACCCCGGGGTCTGGGTCCAGGCCTCGGCGACGGACATCCGGTCGCCGTCGTACTCGGCGAGCACGTCGTGCCACCGGCGGTAGACGTCATGGACCTCCGGCTGGTCCCACATGGGCTCGTCGCGCACGGCGCGCGAGACCATCGAGTCCTGGGGCGCGCTGGTCGCGGCGTCGTCCTCGACGACCTGGTCGCGCAGGCTCGCCTCCTTGTAGAGGCCGTGCGCGACGTCGACGCGGAACCCGTCGACGTCGCGGTCGAGCCAGAAGCGCAGGACGTCGACGAACATGTCGCCGACCTCGGGGTTGCGCCAGTCGAGGTCGGGCTGGGTGGAGTCGAAGAGGTGGAGGTACCACTGCCCGTCCGGGCCGTCGCCGTCCCCCTTGACGCGGGTCCAGGCCGGGCCGCCGAAGACCGACTCCCAGTTGTTGGGCGGCTCGTCGCCGTGCTCGCCGCGGCCGTCGCGGAAGAGGTAGCGGGCCCGCTCGGGGCTGCCGGGGCCGGCCGCCAGCGCCGCGCGGAACCACTCGTGCTCGGAGGAGGTGTGGTTGGGCACCAGGTCGACGATCACCTTCAGGCCCACCGCGTGCGCCTCGGCGACGAGCTCGAGGGCGTCGGAGAGTGTGCCGAAGAGGTCGTCGACGTCGCGGTAGTCGGCCACGTCGTAGCCGTGGTCGTGCTGCGGGGAGGTGTAGAAGGGCGTGATCCAGATGGCGTCGACGCCAAGGTCGCGCAGGTAGGGGAGCCGTGAGGTGATGCCGGGCAGGTCGCCGACGCCGGCGACGCCGCGGGTGCCCGAGTCGGCGAAGCTGCGCACGTAGATCTGGTAGACCACGGCGTCGCGCCACCACGCCGGGGAGGTGGGGCCCGTCACGAGAAGTCCTTCGGATCGATGGTGAACCACACGTGCTCGGCCGCGGCGACGACGCGGCCCGTGGAGTCGTAGAGGGTGGAGGCGGTGTGGACGCGACGCCCGTCGATGCCCCGGGCGCCGCCGACGAGCACGTGCTCCTCCCCGGCCCGCGGGAGGGCGGGCACCCGGGCGGTCATCGAGCCCAGCACCATCGGTCGCTCGGTCAGGTCACCGGACCAGCCGCCCACGCAGTCGAGGGCGGCCCACGTGGTCGCGCCGTCGACGTCGTCGGCGGGGGTCCAGGTGGCGGCCACGCGGACCTGGCCGCGGCTGTCGTCGTCGACGCGGCCGGGGAAGATCCGCAGCCCGTCGCCGGGCTCGCGCTCGGGGCCGCACGAGAAGCAGCCGGGGAAGGGATGGGAGGTGAGGCCGACGAAGGACGCCTCCGCGGCGCGGGCGACGTCCGCGTCGACCGGCTCGACCTCCACGACGTCGGGCGCCGGCGACGCGGTCGCGACCAGGACGTCGCCGAGCGTGGCGGCGGCCGTGGGGTTGCCCGTGGCAGGGTCGACGACGACGTCCAGGGCGGTGTCGAGGGGCGGGGGCTTGCGCAGCATCACGCGCACCGGGGCGGTCCCGGGGTCGCCGACGGGTCCGAGGTGCGCGGCCAGGGCGCCGGCCGTCCAGCCGCCGTTCCCGGAGGAGGGCGGGCCGCAGAAGCGGTGGGGGATCGTCAGCGAGGAGGTCACCTGCAGCACGCTGTCACGGCGTGCGTCGCTGGTCCAGACGGTCCGCGACCGGCCGGTAACCGCCGCGTCAGTCGCGGATCGACTCCCACCGCTCGAGCGCGTCGCGGCGCTCGGCCTTGTGGTCGACGACGGCGGTGGGATAGCCGACCTGCTCGCGGACGTCGTCGCTCGGCTCGTGCGGGTCGGGCACCGTCTCGACGTCGGACAGCTCCTCCACCCACTGGCGGATGTAGCCGCCGGGAGGGTCGAACTTCCGGCCCTGCGTGGTCGGGTTGAAGACCCGGAAGAACGGTGAGGCGTCGGTGCCGCTGCCCGCCGTCCACTGCCAGCCGTGCTGGTTGGAGGCGAGGTCGCCGTCGACGAGCCAGCGCATGAAGTGGCGGGCGCCGTGCTGCCACTCCAGGTGCAGGTCCTTGACGAGAAAGCTGGCCACGATCATCCGCACCCGGTTGTGCATCCAGCCGGTCGCGCGCAGCTGACGCATGCCGGCGTCGACGACCGGGAAGCCGGTGCGGCCGCGCCGCCACGCGTCGAGGTGGCTGTCGGGGTCGTCGGGGTCGACGTAGGGCATGCGCGCGTACTCGGGGCGGAGGTACTCGCGAGCGGTCTCGGGCCGCGCGTGGAGGACGTCGGCGTAGAACTCCCGCCAGGCGAGCTCCTTGCGGTAGGTGCGGGAGCCCTCGCTGCGCAGCGGCGCCAGGTCGGCCAGCATCGTGCGCGGGTGGATCTCGCCGTACTTGAGGTGCACCGACATCCGCGAGGTGCCGTCGACGCCCATCCGGTCGCGGTCGTCGTCGTAGCCCTCGACGTGGTCGAGGAAGGTGCGCCAGCGCTCGAGGGCGGCCGCCTCGCCCGCCTCGGGGAGGCTCAGGCCGTCGGGGAGATCGACGTCGGGGAGGTCGACGGTCTCCTTCAGGTGTCGCCAGTGCGGGTCCTCGGGCGGGTCGACCGGGTCGCGCCAGCCGTGGTCGGCCCAGGCCTTCGAGAACGGTGTGTAGACCTTGTAGGGCTCCCCGCTCCCGCTGGTCACCCGACCCGGGGCGACGGCGTACGGCGACCCGGTGCGCACGAGCGTGATGCCGGCCTCGTCGAGGGCCTCGGCCACCGCCTCGTCGCGGCGAGCGCCGTAGGGGCCGAAGTCGGCCGCGACGTGCACGCTGGTCGCGCCGACCTCCTGCGCCGCCTGCACGACCTGGTGGACCGGGTCGCCGTGCACGACGCTGAGCGGGACGTCGCGCTGCAGCGAGCGCAGGCTCTCGACGAGGTAGGCCCGGCGGGGGAGCCCGGCGGGGCCCCACAGGGCGGGGTCGAGCACGAAGAGCGGGAGGGTCGGCCCGTCGTCGAGGGCGTGCAGCAGGGCAGGGTTGTCACCGGCGCGGAGGTCGCGGCGGAACCACATCACGGAGGTCACGTCTCCGCACTGTGCCAGGGGGCACCCCTGGGTGGTCCACCCCGACGAGCGAATGAGCAACAATGGGGCCCGTGAGCGACCTCATCGACACCACCGAGATGTACCTGCGGACGATCTACGAGCTCGTCGAGGAGGGGATCGTGCCGCTGCGGGCCCGCATCGCCGAGCGCCTGCACCAGAGCGGCCCGACCGTCTCGCAGACCGTGGCCCGGATGGAGCGCGACGGCCTGCTCACGGTCGAGGGCGACCGCCACCTCGAGCTGACCGACGACGGCCAGCGGCTCGCGACCCGCGTCATGCGCAAGCACCGCCTGGCCGAGCGGTTGCTCACCGACGTGATCGGGCTCGACTGGGAGCTGGTCCACGAGGAGGCCTGCCGCTGGGAGCACGTCATGTCCGAGACGGTCGAGCGCCGCCTCCTCGAGCTGCTCGACCACCCGACCGAGTCGCCGTACGGCAACCCGATCCCGGGCCTCGACGAGCTGGGCGAGAGCGCGCCGCCGGCGGCGTTCATGGACGACGTCGAGCCGCTCTCGAAGGTCGCTGCCGCCGGCGAGGGCCGGGTGCTGGTGCGCCGGATCTCCGAGGAGATGCAGAAGGACGAGGGCCTGATGAGCGCGATGCGCCGGGTCGGTGCCCTCCCCGACAAGACCGTCACGATCGTGACCACCGAGGCCGGCGTGCTCGTCGGCTCGGGCGGCGAGAGCGCCGAGATCGACCACGAGGCCGCCGACCACATCTTCGTCAAGCGGCTCTGACGCGCGCGGGTTCGGTGCGTGCAGGGATCCCCGGTGATCCGGGGATTCCTGACGTTCTCAGGGGAAGCACTCCCTGAGAACGTCAGGAGACCCCTGATCTCCGGGTACTCATCCGCCGGGTCTCCAGGGCCGCCAGGAAGTCTGCGACGCCCGCGTCGAGCTTGTACGTCGCCAGGTCGTCGCCGC
>JBFJKO010000187.1:0-6890 GCA_041634935.1 Nocardioides sp. | reverse complement strand
TGGCGATGTCGGAGAAGGTCGCGGTGCCCTTGTCGGCCGCCACCACGAGGTAGGGGTCGTCACCGTCGTGGCGGACGACCTCGGGGGGCGGGGTGACCTCGCCGCCGACCAGGTTGTCGGTGACGTCGAGGAGGCCGGAGATGAACGTCGTGTAGCACGCGATGCCCTCGGCCAGCCACGCGTCGCGGTCGGACGGGTCGGGCAGGTGCTTGGCGAAGAAGCCGCCCTTGGCGCCCACCGGCACGATCACGGTGTTCTTGACCATCTGGGCCTTCACCAGGCCGAGCACCTCGGTGCGGAAGTCGTCGCGGCGGTCGGACCAGCGCAGGCCACCGCGCGCCACCGACCCGAAGCGCAGGTGCACGCCCTCGACCCGCGGCGAGTAGACGAAGATCTCGTACTTCGGCCGTGGCTCGGGCAGGTCCGGGATCGCCGACGGCTCGAGCTTGAAGGAGATGTAGCTCTTCGGCGCTCCCTCGGCTCCGGCCCGGTCGCCCTCGCGGGAGTGCTGGAAGTAGTTGGTGCGCAGCGTCGCGCGCACGTGGGTCAGGTAGGAGCGCAGGATCCGGTCGTGGTCGAGGCTGGCGACGTCCTCGAGGGCGTGCTGCAGCCGCTCGACGACCGCCTCCTCGTCTCCCCCGCCGTCCGGGTCGAAGCGCGCCTCGAAGAGGTCGACCAGCATGCGGGTGATGTCGACGTTGCTGAGCAACGCGTCCTCGATGTAGTCGAGCGCGAACGGCGAGCCGCCCTGACGCATGTACTTCGCGTAGGCCCGCAGCACCGTCGCCTGGCGCCAGGTGATCCGGGCGCCGAGCACGAGGGCGTTGAACCCGTCGATCTCGGAGTAGCCGTCCCACACCGCACGGACGGCGTCCTGGAACAGCTCGCGGGCGTCGTCAGGGAGGCGGCCCGGGTAGCGCAGGCCGAACTCGTAGATGTGCGAGGGCCGCTCGACGCCGTCCAGCGTGTAGGGCCGCTCGTCGATGACCTCGACGCCCATCGAGCTGAGCATCGGCAGGACCTGCGAGAGCGAGAGCGGGGCGCCGATCCGGTAGAGCTTGAGCCGCGCCTCGCCGACGCCGGCGTCGACGTCCTGGTAGAGCGCGTGGTCGAGGCCCTCGTCGCCGATGATCTGCTCGAGCCGGCCGAGGTCGACCGAGGCGGTGCGCGCGGAGAAGTCCTCATTGTAGGCCTCCGGGAAGGAGTCGAGGTAGCGCCGGCCGAGGATCGCGCCGACCTCCTCGCCGTACTCGGCCATCACGGCGGCGGTGAAGTCGTCGCGCCACGAGCGCGAGGCGTCGGCCAGACGGCGCTCGAGGTCGACGGTGTCGATGGTCGGGATGGTGGAGCCCTTGGGCAGGTGCACCACGAAGTGCACCCGCGCGGTCGTCGACTCGTTGATGCGGACGTTGAACTCCACCGAGGCGGCGCCGAGACGCTCCTCGAGGATCTCGACGAACTTCTGCCGGACGCCGGTGTTGTAGCGGTCGCGGGGCAGGTAGACCAGCACCGAGACGTAGCGGCCGTAGGTGTCGGCGCGGGTGAGCACGCGCACCGCCCGGCGCTCGCGGGCCTGCATCGCGGCCTCGGCGAGCGGCGCGAGCTCCTCGACCGGGGTGTGGAAGAGGTCGTCGCGCGGGTAGTTCTCCAAGGTGTCGAGCAACGCCTTCCCGGCGTGGCTCTCGGGGTCGAAGCCGCTGCTGCGCAGCACCGCCTGGGCCTTCTCGCGCACGAGCGGGATCCGGGTCAGCGACTCGGTGTAGGCGGCGCTGGAGAAGAGGCCCAGGAAGCGCCGCTCGCCGTTGACCTCCCCCGAGGCGTCGAACGTCTTCACCCCCACGTAGTCGAGGTAGGCCGGGCGGTGCACCGTGGCGCGGGAGTTGGCCTTGGCCAGCACGAGCAGGGTGCGCTCGCGGGCCTTGGCCTTGACCGGCTCGGGCAGCCGGCCGAACGACTGCGAGACGTTCTGGTCGGAGCGCAGGATGCCCAGGCCGCTGCCGGGGACCGCGCGCAGGGCGTCCTCCTCGGCGCCGTCGACCTCGACGCGCTCGAGGGTGTACTCCCGGTAGCCGAGGAAGGTGAAGTTGCCCGCCGCGAGCCACTCCAGCAGCTCGGTCGACTGGCGCACCTCGTCGTCGTCCAGCGGCGGCGGTGTCTCGCGGACCTCGGCGACGATGGTCTCGACCCGCTCGTGCATCTTGGTCCAGTCCTCGACGGCCTCGCGGACGTCGCGCAGGACCCGCTGGACGTCGTCGACCACGGTGGCCGGGTCGTCGGCCTCGCCGAGCCGGTCGATCTCGACGTGCATCCACGACTCGCGTATCGCGCCGTCCGCGGGCTCGGAGGCGCCGTCGGGGACGGGGGTGACCGACTGGAGCTCGCCGGTGATGTCGCGCACGACGTCGAAGTTCGGGTGCACGACGAGGTGCACGTCGCGCAGCTGGCGCGAGAGCTCCATGGTCAGCGAGTCGACGAGGAAGGGCATGTCGTCGACGACGACCTCGACGACCGAGTGCCCGCCGGCCGACCAGCCGTGCTCGGCGAGCGTCGGGGTCGCGAGCCGCACCTGGGCCGTCCCCTGGGGCCGCGATCGGGCCACCTGGTAGTGCGAGGCGAGGGCGCCGTAGATGTCGTAGTCGGACCGGTCGGCGAGGTCCTCGGGGGCCACGTAGCGGAAGTAGGCACGCACGAGGTCGCCGACCACGTCGTGCGGTGGGCCGCCGCTGCCCTTTCCGTGCTTCGCCAGGTCGGTGGCCTTCGCGAGGAGCTCGGCCTTGTCGGAATCGTGCGTCGTCGTTGACACGACGCCCACGTTAGGACCACCTGGTCGCGGCGACAACCGCGACCCGCCAGGCCCTCCCGACGAGCGTGCCTAGAGCCTGCTGCGCACGTCCCACAGCACCGGGTAGTACTGCAGCGGCAGGCGTCCGCGCAGGTAGGCCGACCCGCTGGAGCCGCCGGTGCCCGACTTGGCGCCGATCATCCGCTCGACCATCACGACGTGGCGTGCGCGCCAGCTCGCGGCGAGCTCGTCGTGCTGCAGCAGGGCCTCGGCGAGCGCCCAGACGGCGGCGTACGACGACCGGTCGTGCGCCGTGCGCCGCACGGAGTCGGCGACCTCGTCGTCGTCACCGGCGGGCAGGCCGTGGGCCCGCAGCACGTCGAGGAAGGCGTCCCACAGGGTCGGCTCCTCGAGCCGGCGACGCAGTCGTGCCTGCTCGTCCTCGGTGAGACCGCGGAAGCGCTGGAGGTAGCCCTCGTCCTTGGCCCCGCTGGCGAACTCGAGCTCGCGGAACTGCACGCTCTGGAAGCCCGACGCCGGCGCGAGGCGCTGGCGGAACTCCAGGAAGTCCTGCGGGGTCATCGTCTCCAGCACGTCGACCTGCTGCACGAGCGTGCGCTCGATGACGTGCACCCGCTGGAGCAGGTGCTGGGCCCACCAGAGGTTGCCGTCGGTCATCGCCGAGCGGGCCGCGGCGACCTCGTGGAGCAGCTGCTTGAACCACAGCTCGTAGACCTGGTGGATGGTGATGAACAGCAGCTCGTCGTGAGCCGGCGGGTCGGACTCGAGGTGCTGGGAGTCGAGCAGCTGGGGCAGCCGCAGATAGCTGCCGTAGGTCAGCTGGGCCCCCTGCTCGCCGAAGGACACGAAGGACTCGCGGTTGGTTTCGTCGCTCACTCCCCCACCCAATCACTCCGGACGGCATGATGACGCCCATGAAGCTCCGTCATGAACTCACCTACGCCGCTCCCCCCTCCGACGTGTTCGACATGTTGGCCGACCCCGCCTTCCGCGAGAAGGTCTCCGCCGCCCAGGACGTCGTCTCCGCCGACATCACCGTGACCCCCGAGGGCGAGGGCTTCACGCTCGTCAACGACCAGGTCCAGAAGACCGAGGGCCTGCCCTCGATCGCCAAGAAGTTCACCGGCGACACGACCCACGCGATCGTCACCGAGAAGTGGGGCGACCAGCGCGGCGGGTCGGTCGACATCTCCTCCCCCGGCAAGCCCACGGCGATCAACGGCACGGTGGCGCTCCTGGAGTCCGCCGAGGGCACCAGCGAGGTCGTCGAGATGGAGGTGAAGGTCAAGGTGCCCCTGATCGGCGGCAAGCTGGAGACCCTGCTGGTCGACACCATCAAGGCCAACCTCGACATCGAGCAGACCGTCGGCACCGCCTGGCTGGCGGGAGAGCGCTGACATGGCCAAGACCATCAAGCACGAGCTGACCTACGACGCGCCCGTCGAGGCCGTCACCGCCATGCTGGCCGACCCTGCCTTCCGCGAGGAGGTCTGTCGCGCCCAGGGCTGCGTGCGCTACGACGTCTCGGTCGACGTCGAGGGCGAGACGAAGAAGGTCCGCATCGACCAGTGGCAGCCGACCGCGGGCATGCCCTCCTTCGCCAAGAAGATCGTGGGCGAGGAGACCAACATCGTCCAGGACGAGGCCTGGAGCAGCCCCACCCACGGCGACATCGAGGTGCGCATCCCGGGCAAGCCGGGCGACATGTCGGGCACCGCCTCGATCGCGGCGTCCGGGGGCGGCACCGTCGAGACCGTGACGCTGACCGTCAAGGTCAACATCCCGCTCGTCGGCGGCAAGCTCGAGGGCCTCATCGCCGACCTGCTTCTCAAGGCCCTCAAGGCCGAGAACAGGGTGGGGCGCGACTACCTCTCGCGCTGAGGGTCCTGCAGGTCCTCGCGCTCCTCGCGCTCCTCGGCACGGCGCCGGTGCACGATCACCACGGCCAGCACGACGAAGGGCCCGAAGGCCAGCAGCAGCGTCAGCGCCTGCTCGACCGGGTGCAGGGCACCGAGGTGGAGCGGGAGGGCCGGCACGACTGGCATGGCTCCATCATGCCCGGTGCTCCTGCACCCGCGAGCGACCTGCGGCGCGCACGGGGACCGGGTGGTGAGCCTCCTCACCACCCGGTCCGGAACACGGCTGAGTAGTGCGATGTTCAACTACACATGACCGACCTCTTCGAGCCCCTGACCGTGAAGTCCTGGACCCTCGCCAACCGCCTGGTGATGGCCCCCCTGACCCGCAACCGCGCCGAAGGCACCGTGCCCGGCGACCTGCAGGCCGAGTACTACTCCCAGCGCGCCGGCGCCGGGCTCATCATCACCGAGGGCTCGCAGCCCAGCGCCCGCGGCCAGGGCTACCCCCACACCCCCGGCTTCCACTCCCCCGAGCAGCTCGCCGGCTGGACCAAGGTGGCCGACGCCGTGCACGCCAAGGGCGGTCTCATCGTGGCCCAGCTCATGCACGCCGGCCGGATCGCCCACCCCGACAACACCGGTGGCGAGGAGATCGTCGCGCCGAGCGCGATCGCCGCTCCCGGTGAGATGTTCACCGGCACCGGCCCGAAGCCCCACCCGGTGCCCCGCGCCCTCGAGACCGACGAGATCCCCGACGCCGTCCAGGAGTTCGTGACGGCCGCGCGCAACGCGATCGAGGCGGGCCTCGACGGCGTGGAGATCCACGCCGCCAACGGCTACCTGATCCACCAGTTCCTGGCGCCGGGCAGCAACCAGCGCACCGACCAGTACGGCGGCTCGCCGGCCAACCGCGCCCGCTTCGCCGTCGAGGTGACCCGCGCCGTGGTCGAGGCCGTCGGCGCCGACAAGGTCGGCATCCGGATCAGCCCGGCCCACAACATCCAGGGCGCGACCGAGGAGGACGCCGCCGACGTCGAGGCGACGTACACCGGACTCGTCCAGGAGATCGCCCCGCTCGGCCTGGCCTACCTCTCGATCCTCGCCGACCCGCGCCAGGACCTCGTGCAGTCGCTGCGCAAGGAGTTCGGCGGCGTCGTGATCGCCAACGACGGCTTCGGCACCATCACCACCAAGGCCGACGCGCAGGCGATCCTCGACGAGGACCTCGCCGACGCGGTGGCCGTGGGCCGGCTCTACCTCGCCAACCCCGACCTCCCGACCCGCTGGGCGACCGGCGCCGAGCTCAACGAGCCCGACTCCGCCACGTTCTACGGCGGCGGCGCCGAGGGCTACACCGACTACCCGGCCCTCTCCGCCTGATCAGCAGCCGCCGGGCCCCGTCACCCCTGGTGGGGGTGGCGGTGCTCGGTGGGAGGCACGAAGGTCTCCTTGATCGAGCGCGGCGAGGTCCAGCGCAGCAGGTTGACCGCGGCACCGGCCTTGTCGTTGGTGCCCGAGGCCCGGCCCCCACCGAAGGGCTGCTGGCCGACGACGGCGCCCGTGGGCTTGTCGTTGACGTAGAAGTTGCCGGCCGCGAAGCGCAAGGTCTCGCTCGCCCAGGCGATGGCCCCGCGGTCCTGACTGATCACCGCGCCGGTCAGGGCGTACGGCGAGACGCCGTCGAGCTGGTGCGCGACCTTCTCGAAGTCGGCGTCGTCGTAGACGTGCACCACCAGGATCGGACCGAAGTACTCGGTGGAGAACATCGCGTCGGTCGGGTCGGTGGCGGTGACGATCGTGGGCCGCACGAAGTAGCCGACCGAGTCGTCGACCTGGCCGCCGGCCACGATCTCGAGGTTCTTGCTGCGCTTGGCCCGGGTGATCGCGGCCTTGTGCTTGGCGAAGGCACGGTCGTCGATCACCGCGCCCATGAAGTTCGACAGGTCGGTGACGTCGCCCATGGTGAGGCTCTCGACCTCGGCCACGAACTCGTCGCGCATCTTCTTCCACACCGACCGCGCGACGTACGCACGAGACGCGGCCGAACACTTCTGGCCCTGGTACTCGAACGCGCCGCGCACCATCGCCGTGCGGACCACGTCCGGGTCGGCCGAGGGGTGCGCGACGATGAAGTCCTTGCCGCCGGTCTCGCCGACGATGCGCGGGTAGGAGCGGTACGACGCGATGTTCTCGCCGACGCTGGCCCACAGGTGCTGGAAGGTCGGGGT
>JBFJKO010000186.1:0-6896 GCA_041634935.1 Nocardioides sp. | reverse complement strand
GTGAGCTGGCGGGTGCGCTCGCCGATCCACACGAAGTGGCCCGACAGGTCGTAGTGCTGCTGGGTGCGCGAGTCGAGGCGGCTCATCGCGTGCTCGTACTCGAGCACGAGCGCCTCGTGGGAGATGTGGAAGTCGACGTGGTGGAACTCGTCGGGGTCGGCGCCGATCGCCTCCATGAAGGCCATCGCGCGGTCGATCTCGTGCGCCATCGCCTCGTAGCGCTGCCCGGCGGCGGACTCGGCCACGAAGTCGGTGTTCCAGGTGTGGACCTGGCGCAGGTCGGCATACCCGCCGGCGATGAAGGCGCGGATCATGCTCAGCGTGGCGGCGGAGGTGCGGTGCACCTCGAGCAGCCGGGCCGGGTCGGGCACCCGGGACTCGGGGGTGAAGTCGAAGCCGTTGACGGCGTCACCGCGGTAGGCCGGCAGCGTGACGCCGGCGCGGGTCTCGAGGTCGGACGAGCGCGGCTTGGCGTACTGCCCCGCCAGACGACCGAGCTTGACCACCGGCACCGAGGCGGCGTAGGTCAGCACGACCGCCATCTGCAGCAGCACCCGCAGCTTGTTGCGCGTGTTGTCGGCCGTGACGCCGGCGAAGGTCTCGGCGCAGTCACCGCCCTGGAGCAGGAAGGCCTCGCCGCGGGCGACGGCGGCGAGCTTGGTCGTCAGCTCGTCGCACTCGGCCGCGAACACCAGCGGACGCGCGTCGCGCAGTGCCGCCACGGTGCGGTCGACCGCCGCCCGGTCGGGGTAGGACGGCTGCTGGGCGGGCTGGAGCGCGTGCAGGCTTGCCAGATCGGGGAACGACACCCTCCCAGCCTACGCGGGTCGCCGGGGACGACCGGCCCGGGCCGCGCTCACCTCTCGAGGCGCTCGGGCTCCACGAACCCGGTGCGGGCACCGCGGGCCCCACGGTTGACCAGCCAGGTGATCGCCCACAGCACGACACCGACCCCGAGGAGCACCCCGGCGATGGCGTACTGGGCCTGCTGGTCGCTGCTGCGCGCCCACGGCCCCACCAGGAACAGGCACGAGGCGGCCCCCACGTAGGGCAGCACCCAGGGGGCCTCGAAGTGGGGGTGCTCGCTCGGGCGACGACGGATCACCAGGAGGCTCACGTTGACCACGGCGAAGACCCCGAGGAGCAGCAGGGACGTCGTCCCGCCGAGCAGGGAGATCGCGTTGGCGCCGGACGCGCTGCCACTGGCGTCGACCACGTAGACGACCAGGCCGAAGGAGATCGCGGTCGTGAACACGATGGCCACCCACGGGGTGCGACGGGTGTGGTGCACGCGGCCGAGGACGGCGGGCAGCACCCGCTGGGTGGCCATGCCGTAGATCAGCCGGCTGGCCATCAGCATGTTGATCAGGGCCGAGTTGGCGACCGCGAACATCCCGATGAAGGGGAAGATCGTGTCGAAGGGCAGGGACGGCGCACCGGCCGCGACCACCTGGGTCAACGCCGAGGGCAGCGAGTCGTCGGTGAGGTCGCCGACCGGCACCAGGGCCACCGCGGTGATCGACACGAGCAGGTAGATCACGCCGGTCGCCCCGAGGCCGGCGAGCATCACCTTGGGGAAGTCGCGGCGCGGGTCCTCGCACTCCTCGGCCATGTTGACGGAGTCCTCGAAGCCGACCATCGCGAAGAAGGCGAGGGTGGTGGCCGCGGTCACCGCGAAGAAGACGCCCTTGTCCTCGGAGCTCTCGAAGACGACCACCCGGGAGAAGTCGGCGTTGCCCTGGGTGACGGCGTACAGGCCGACGAAGATGACCAGCAGCAGGCCGGACAGCTCGACCAGCGTGAGCACCACGTTGACCCGCACGCTCTCGCCCACGCCACGGAAGTTGACCGCGGCGACCAGGCTCATGAAGAGCAGGGCGATGAGGAGGATCCCGCCCCCGCCGACCTGGAAGCCGAGCGAGAACCCGTCGTTGAGGAAGCCGGCGAAGGCGTTGGAGGCGGTGGAGGCCGAGGTGATGCCCGAGCACATGACCGCGAAGGCGACGATGAACGTGACGAAGTGCAGGCCGAAGGCCTTGTGCGCGTAGAGCGCGGCACCGGCCGCCTGGGGGAAGCGGGTGACCAGCTCGAGGTAGGAGAACGCCGTCACGGTGGCGACCAGGAAGGCCACCAGGAACGGCGCCCACGCGGCGCCGCCCACCTCACCGGCGACGTCGCCGGTGAGGGCGTAGACGCCGGTGCCGAGGATGTCGCCGACGATGAACAGCAGCAGCAGCCGCGGCCCCATCACCCGCCTGAGGTCCGGCTCCCCCGTACCCACTATGGCGCCGCCGTCGGCGCCGCCGTCGGGACCACCGTCGGTGCTCAACCGAAGAAGACCTGCGCCTCGGCGTACTCCTCGGCGCTGACGACCTTGAGCGTCGCGGTGCCCTCGATGAGCGGCACCCGGTGGATGGCGGTGCCCCGCAGCGCCATCATCGTGCCGAAGTCACCGTCGGCGACCGCGTCGATCGCCTGGAGCCCGAAACGGGTGGCCAACCAGCGGTCGAAGGCGGTCGGGGTACCCCCGCGCTGGATGTGGCCGAGCACGACCGCGCGCGCCTCCTTGCCCGTACGGCGCTCGATCTCGCCGGCGAGCCGGTCGCCGATGCCGCCGAGGCGCACGTGGCCGAAGGCGTCCTTCTCCCCCGACACCAGCGTCATGGCGCCGCCGTCGATCGGCGTGGCTCCCTCGGAGACCACGATGATCGGAGCGTACTCGGACTCGAAGCGGGTCTCGACGTGGGCGCACACGGCCTCGATGTCGAAGGGCTGCTCGGGGATCAGCACCGCGCTCGCTCCCCCGGCGATCCCGGAGTGCAGCGCGATCCAGCCGGCGTGGCGCCCCATCACCTCGACGACGAGCACGCGGTGGTGCGACTCGGCGGTGGTGTGGAGGCGGTCGATCGCCTCGGTCGCGATGTTGACCGCGGTGTCGAAGCCGAAGGTGAAGTCGGTGCCCGAGAGGTCGTTGTCGATGGTCTTCGGCACGCCGACGACCTGCACGCCGAGGTCGGCGAGCTTGGTGGCCACGCCGAGGGTGTCCTCGCCCCCGATGGCGATCAGCGCGTCCACGCCGTCGGCCTCGAGGTTGGCCCGGATCTTCTCGACCCCGCCCTCGAGGGCGAACGGGTTGGTGCGCGAGGAGCCCAGGATGGTGCCGCCGCGCGGCAGGATCCCCCGGCACTCCTCGATGCCCAGCGGCCGGTGGAGGCCCTCGAGCGGCCCCTTCCACCCGTCGCGGTAGCCGACGAGCTCGAAGCCGTGGCGGGTCACGCCCTTGCGGACCACCGCCCGGATCACGGCATTGAGGCCGGGGCAGTCGCCTCCTCCGGTGAGCACTCCGACGCGCATGGTGGTCCTCCTGGGCTCGGTCGACGTCTGACGCGTGCCACTCAACCACGACTCGCACGCGATCCGGTCCTGTTCCGCGTCGTTCCTCGCAGCGCCGTCCACGCCTCCCTATGCTCGGCGCCATGACGTTCTCGATCGTGGCCCGCTCCGACGACGGCGAGTCCTGGGGGGTGGCGGTCGCCTCGAAGTTCCTGGCCGTCGGTGCGGTCGTGCCCGCCGCGGTGGCCCAGCTGGGCGCGCTCGCGACGCAGGCCGACGCCAACGTCGCCTACAAGGGCCTGGCCCTCTCCCACCTCGACGAGGGCGCCACCGCGTCGGTGGCGCTGCAGCGGCTGCTCGAGGAGGACGACGGCCGCGACCACCGCCAGGTCGGCATCGTCGACCTCGACGGCGGCTCCGCCTCCCACACCGGTCAGGCGTGCATCGACTGGGCCGGCGGGTCCTCCGGCCCCGGCTACGCCGTCCAGGGCAACTGCCTGGCCGGCCCCGAGGTCGTGGCCGCGATGGAGACGGCCTGGACGACCGGCGTCGACCTGGCCTTCCCCCACCGGCTGCTCGCCGCCCTCGCCGCGGGCGACGCCGCGGGAGGTGACAAGCGCGGGCGTCAGTCGGCCGCCCTGCTCGTCGTACGGGACGGAGCCGGGTACGGCGGGGGCGACGACATCGCCGCCGACCTGCGGGTCGACGACCACCCGACGCCGGTCGACGAGCTCGGCCGGCTCCTGGACCTCAACGACCTCTACCTCACCGCGTCGGACGACGACGAGAAGGTCGACGTCACCGCGACCCTGCTGGCCGAGCTCGAGGAGTTCGCCCACCGCCAGGGTCACCCGGACTTCGCCACCTGGGTCGGCACGGAGAACTACGAGATGCGCGTCGCCGACGACCTCTCCTGGATCGACCACCGCATCCTCGGCATCGTCAGGAGCGCGTCATGAGCATCCTGGCGATCGACGCCGGCACCACCGGGGTCACTGCGGTCGTGGTCTCCGCCGAGGGCGCGATCGTCGCGCGTGGCTACCAGGAGTTCGCCCAGCACTTCCCCCGTCCGGGCTGGGTGGAGCACTCTCCCGAGGAGATCTGGCAGGCCACTCTCCAGGCGACCAAGGATGCGCTCACGCAGGTCGACCGCAGCGAGCTGCGCGGCATCGGCATCACCAACCAGCGCGAGACCGTGCTGCTCTGGGACCGCGAGACCCTGGGCTCGCCCCGACGCGCGATCGTGTGGCAGGACCGCCGTACGGCCGACATCTGCACCCGGCTGCGCGACGAGGGCCACGAGGACCGGGTGCGGGAGCTCACCGGCCTGCGCCTGGACCCCTACTTCTCGGGCACCAAGCTGCGCTGGCTGGCCAAGAACGAGCCCCACACGTGGGCGCTCGTCGAGTCCGGCCGCTACGCCGTCGGCACCGTCGACTCCTACCTCATCGCCCGGATGACGCGCGGGCTCGAGCACGTCACCGACGTGTCGAACGCGTGCCGCACCCTGCTCTTCGACCTCGCCGAGGGCGACTGGTCCGACGAGCTGTGCTCGCTGCTGGGCGTGCCTCGCGACGCGCTGCCCGAGCTGGTGCCCAACTGGGGCGAGCTCGCCGTCACCGACCCGCGGTCGTTCCTGGACCTCGAGCTGCCGATCTCCGGGGTCGCCGGGGACCAGCAGTCGGCGCTCTTCGGCCAGACCTGCTTCGACGTCGGCGACTCCAAGTGCACCTACGGCACCGGCTCGTTCATCCTCACCAACACCGGCACGACCCTGGAGCGCTCCGACGCCGGGCTGCTGTCCACGGCCGCGTGGCGCTCGCCGTCCGGGGAGCTCACCTACGCCCTCGAGGGTGCGATCTTCGTGACCGGCGCGGCCGTGCAGTGGCTGCGCGACGGGCTGCAGATCATCGGTTCCGCCGAGGAGACCGCCGCCATCGCGGCCACCGTGCCGTCCTCGGACGGCGTCGTCTTCGTGCCCGCGCTGACCGGGCTCGGCGCCCCCCACTGGGACCCGTTGGCCCGCGGCACGATCCTCGGCCTGACCCGCGGCACGACCCGGGCCCACGTCGTACGCGCGACCCTCGAGGCGATCGCCTACGAGGTGCGCGACGTGCTCGAGACGATGACCGAGCTCTCCTCGCTCCGTGTCGACGGCGGCGCGGCGGCCAACGACCTGCTCTGCCAGCTCCAGGCCGACCAGGTCGGTGTGCCGGTCGACCGCCCCCGGATGACCGAGACGACCGCCCTCGGGGCTGCCTTCCTCGCCGGGCTCGGCACGGGGTTGTGGGACTCCACCGACGACCTGCGCGAGACCTGGCAGCTCGACCGGTCGTTCGCACCGGCCGCCGAGCGCGCCGACGCCGACGCGTCGTACGCCGTGTGGCTCGACGCCGTCGAGCGCTCGAAGGGCTGGGGCCGCCACGACCGGTAGTCCCTGACGACCTGGCCCCTGACCGGGCCCGCGAGGGGCCACTTCGTCAGGGACTACCGCAGCCGGTCGACCTCGGCGGCGGCCGCGTCACGCTCGGCGGTCGCCTCCTCCAACGACGCGAGCGCCTCCGCCCGGACCGTCTCGACGTCGCCGAGCTCGTCGTCGACCTCGTCGTAGGTCTCCTCCAGACCGGCGATCCGACGCTTGAGCTCGTCGATCTCGGCCTCCAGCTGCAGCTGCCGGGCCTGGAGCCGCTCCACGTCGACGCCCGCGTCGTCGTACGCCGTGCGCGCCTCGACGACCTGCTCCTCGGCCTCGTCGAGGGCGGCCCGGGCGGCGGCGCGCGCCTTGGCCTGCGCGTCCGGGTCGGGTACGACGTGCAGGTCCGGCCGTCCGCCGCCGGCGGCGGGGCCGTCGGCGCCGGCCTCCTCCGCGGGCCGGGGAGTGGGCTCGAACCCGAGCGCGTCAGGCACTGCCACCGCGGCCGCTACGTCGACCTCGTCGACGCCCGTCGCGCTGAGCGCTGCGACCAGCAGGCCGCTGCGCACCGCGAGCCCGCACCGCTCGTCGACCATCGCCGCGGTGAGGGTGGCCTCCACCTGGTCGGCGACCGACTGGGTGACCTTCACCCCCTCCTGCTTCGCCAGGGAGCGCGCCTGCTGGGTGATCGCGGCCGTGAGCTGACGACGCTGCCGGGTGAGGGCTCGCAGGTCCTCCCCCGACATCTGGGCCTGTGCGTCGCGCAGGGCCGCCCCCATCGACAGCACCTGCTCGACCTGCTCGGCCTCACGCCGTACGAGGAGGTCGACGACCCAGGCCGCCAGAGAGGCCTTGCGCAGCGCCTTGACCTCGCGCGCGAGGTCGGTCTCCCCCGCCGCCTTGAGCTCCTTGGCCCGGGCGTCGCGTGCGGGCGTGAAGTCGCCGAGGGCCTCGGCGTAGAGGGCGTCGGCGATGTCGAGCAGCGAGGCGGTCACTCAGTCGTCCTCGTCGAGGCCCTGCTCGATGGCGTAGCGCGTCAGCTCGACGCGGTTGTGCATCTGGAGCTTGCGCAGCGTGTTCTGCACGTGGTTCTGCACGGTTCGGTGCGACAGTACGAGCCGCTCGGCGATCTGCTTGTAGGACAGCCCCT
>JBFJKO010000185.1:0-6908 GCA_041634935.1 Nocardioides sp. | reverse complement strand
GGGCGCGCGTGCCCGGCAAGGCGCAGCTCCTCGCCCTGCTCGCCGACCTCGCGGAGGGTGCCTGCTCGGTGCTCGAGCGCGAGTACCTCCTGCTCGAGCGCCGCCACGGGCTGCCACGCGCCCGCCGGCAGCACCGCGACCAGCCCGCCGACCGGGCGTTCTACCGCGACGTGCTCTACGAGGCGTTCGGCCTGGTCGTCGAGCTCGACGGCCGACCGTTCCACGACTCCGCCGCCGCACGCGACCGCGACCACGCGCGCGACCTCGACACCGCGGTCGGCTCGGGCGAGCAGACCGTGCGGCTCACCTACGGCCAGGTGCTGCGCGACGGCTGCGCGACCATCGGCAAGGTCGCCACCCTGCTCACGCGGCGCGGCTGGTCGGATCCGTTCCTGCGCTGCCCCACGTGCTGAACCCTCCTTGAGTCTGCGTCTGGTGACACCTGGTGTCACCGGACGCAGAGTCAAGGCGGCGAGCGGCTACCAGCCGAGCGTCTCCCGTACGGCGTCCGCGACGGCGTCGAAGCGGGCCCGGTCGAGCGTGGCGCCCTCACGTCGTACGGCGCTCGGCGCGAGGCGCAGGACCCGGTCGAGGCGCACCTCGCTGGGGCGGCGCTGCCGGTCCCACTCGCCGGTGCCGAGGTCGAACCAGCGCGGCCGCGCGTCGGGACCGCCGTCGCGGGACTCCGCGGTGTTGTCCTTGCTGGTGAGCATCAGGCCGAGCAGGTCGTCCCCGACCCGGCCGATCACGAGCACCGGGCGGTCCTTGCCCTGCGTGTGGTCCTCCTCGTAGGGCACCCAGGCCCACACGACCTCGCCCGGGTCGGCGTCGCCGTCGGCGCGCGGCTCGTAGGTGATGGCGGCGCTGCCGGTGAAGTCGCCCCGGTAGGCGGTGCTCGCAGCCGCGCTCGATCCGCTCGCCGCGCCGACCTTCGCCCCGACCTTCGACCTGACCTTCGACCGCGCCGTCGACGCGGCCGAGGACTTCGCTGTCGACACGGCGGCCCGGGCCAGGGCGGACCCGGCCCGTCGGAGCAGGGAGACGGTGCGCGGGGAGAGAGCCATGCCCCGACCCTACGGGTGTCAGTCGGCTCACATGGAGTAGGTAAGGCAAGGCTCAGTAGCCTATGGTGAGGCAACCCTAATGTCTCCCCTGACCTTCCCCGACCCGGATGGAGATCCCCGATGCTGCGCGCGCCCCTGCTGGCCCTGACCCTGGCGGCCACCCTGTTCACCGCCGGCTGCGGCGACGACGGTCCCTCGATCGTCGTCTACAACGCCCAGCACGAGGAGCTGCTCGTCGACCTCGCAGCCGACTTCACCGAGCAGACCGGCATCGAGGTGCAGCTGCGCAACGGCAAGGACCTCGAGATGTCGGCCCAGCTGGTCGCCGAGGGTGACGCCTCGCCCGCCGACGTCTTCCTCACCGAGAACTCCCCCGCCATGGCCCAGGTCGAGCGCGCCGGGCTCTTCGAGCCCCTCGACCCCGCCCTGACCGAGCCGATCCCCGAGCAGTTCCGCCCGACCAGCGCCGCCTGGACCGGCTTCGTGGCCCGCTCGACCGTGCTGGTCTACAACACCGACCTCGTCGACGAGGCCGAGCTGCCCGACTCGATCCTCGAGCTCGCCGAGCCCGAGTGGGCCGGACGCATCTCCTTCTCTCCCACGGGCGCCGACTTCCAGGCGATCGTCGCCGCCGTCCTCGACCTCGAGGGCGAGCAGGCCACGCGCGAGTGGCTGGCCGGCATCAAGGCCAACGGCACCGTCTACGACGGCAACAACGTCGTCCTCCAGTCGGTCGACGCGGGTCAGTCCGAGGTCGGGATCATCTACCACTACTACTGGTACCGCGACCAGGCCGAGAACGGCGACGTCAGCGACAACAGCGAGCTCTACTTCTTCGGCGACCAGGACCCGGGCGCGTTCGTGAGCGTCTCCGGCGCCGGCATCCTGGCCTCCAGCGACAACAAGCCGGACGCCGAGGAGTTCATCTCCTACCTCGTCAGCGAGGGTGGCCAGCAGGTGCTCGCCGACTCCTACGCCCTGGAGTATCCGCTCAACCCGGCGATCGAGCTCGAGCCGCCCGTGCGGCCGTTCAGCGAGCTCGAGCCGCCCGCCGTCAACGTGTCCGACCTCGACGGCGCCACGGTGGTGGACCTGATGACGGAGGCGGGCTTCCTCTGAGCCTCCTGCCTCCCCCGGTCCGCCCCGACCTCACGGCGGCCGTCACCCGGACCCCGGCTCCACGCCGACGAGCGGCCCGCGGCGCAGCACGCAACGCTGCGCCGTGGCCGCTGCTCGTCGTGGGTGGGGCCGTCGCGGCGTTGACCCTGCTGCCGCTGGTCTACGTCGTGGTGACGAGCGCGTCGTACGGCGCCACGGAGGCCCAGGAGTTCCTGTTCCGCGACCGGATCGGCGAGCTGCTCTGGAACACCACCCGCCTGCTCGTCGGCGGGGTCGTGCTGAGCGCCGTCCTCGGCGTCGCGGCTGCCTGGACGGTCGAGCGCACCGACGTCCCCGGCCGCGGCTGGTGGCACGGACTGATGTGCGCGCCGCTCGCCGTGCCGGCGTTCGTCAACGGCTACGGCTGGGTCTCCACCACCCAGGCCGTGCAGAGCTACACCGGAGCGGTGCTCGTCGTGAGTCTCTCCTACTACCCCCTCGTCTACCTGCCCACCGTCGCCGCGCTGCGCCGCCTCGACCCGGGCCTGGAGGAGGTCAGCTCGTCGCTGGGCCGCGGTCGCGCCCACACCTTCGCCTCCGTCGTGCTGCCGGCCATCAGCCCGGCCGTGCTCGGCGGGTCGCTGCTCGTCGGGCTCCACCTGCTCGCCGAGTACGGCGCCCTGCAGCTGCTCAACTACCCGACGCTGACCACCGCGATCCTCCAGCAGTACGGCACCTCCTTCACCGGCTCGGCCGCCACCCTGCTGGCCCTGGTGCTGGTCGTCTTCTGCCTGCTCCTCCTCGGCCTCGAGCTGCTCGTGCGCGGACGCCGCCGCCGCTCCAAGGTCGGCGCGGGCGCGGCCCGCCGCTCGACCCCGATCCACCTCGGACGACGTCGTCCCCTCGCGCTGGCGCCCCTGGTCGCGCTCGTCGTGCTCGCCCTCGGCGTGCCGCTGACGAGCCTGACCCGCTGGCTGGTGCGCGGCACGTCGGCGACGTTCGACTACGCCACCCTCGCCGCGGCCGCCTCGACCACCCTCGGCCTCTCCGTGCTCGCCGGGCTCGTGGCGTGCCTGGCCGCCCTTCCCGTCGCCTGGCTGTCGGTGCGCCACCGCAGCCCGGTCACCACCCTGGTCGAGCGCAGCACCTACACCGCCAGCGCGATGCCGGGCATCGTGGTCGGCCTGGCGCTGGTGACGATCTCGATCCGCGCCGTGCCCGCGCTCTACCAGACGCTGCCGATCCTGGTCGCGGGCTACGTCATCCTCTTCCTGCCCCGCGCCGTGGTGAGCGTGCGCTCGACCCTCGAGCTCGCCCCGCCCGCTCTCGAGGACGTCGCCCGCTCGCTCGGCTGCAGCGCCCCCGAGGCCGCACGCCGGGTCACCCTGCCGCTGATCGCCCCGGGCCTCGGTGCCGCGGTGGCGCTGGTGTCGCTGGCCGTCTCGACCGAGCTCACCGCGACCCTCCTGCTCTCCCCGATCGGCACGACCACGCTCTCGGTGGAGTTCTGGTCGAAGGCCTCCTCGGTCTCCTACGGTGGGGCGGCGCCGTACGCCCTGGCCCTCATCCTGCTCTCGATCCCTGCCACCTGGCTGCTCAGCCGGGTGAGCCTCGACGGCGGGAGCCGCACATGAGCATCGTCAACGCCCTTCAGGTCACCGGTCTGCGGGTCGGGTTCTCCGGCACCGAGGTCCTGCGCGGCCTCGACCTCACCGTTCCCGACGGCGTGACCGCCGTGGTCGGCTCGTCGGGCTGCGGCAAGTCGACCCTGCTGCGCACGATCGCCGGCTTCCACGAGGCGGCCGAGGGTGAGGTGCGCCTGGCCGGTGAGCTGATGACGCCGGCGACCCCCGGCGGCCGGTCGGTGCCGCCGCGTGCGCGCAACATCGGCTACGTGCCCCAGGAGGGCGCGCTCTTCCCGCACCTCGACGTCGCGGCCAACATCGCCTTCGGCCTCGCCCGCGGTCGACGCCGCGGTGCCGCCACCGACGCCCGCGTCGCGGAGATGCTCGACCTCGTCGAGCTCGGCAGCCACCTCTCCGGTCGTTACCCCCACGAGCTGTCCGGCGGTCAGCAGCAGCGCGTCGCCCTCGCCCGCGCGCTCGCCCCCGGCCCGGCGCTCGTCCTGCTCGACGAGCCATTCTCCTCCCTCGACGCCGGCCTGCGCGAGGAGACCGGCCGGGCCGTCGTCCGCGCCGTCCGCACCGCCGGGGCAGCAGCACTGCTGGTGACGCACGACCAGGGTGAGGCGCTCTCGCTGGCCGACCAGGTCGCGGTCATGGCCGGCGGCCGGTTCCTCCAGGTCGGCACCCCTCTCGGGGTCTACCTCGAGCCCGCCGACGCCGCCGTGGCGACCTTCCTCGGCCACGCCGCGCTCGTGCCCGGCGTCACCAACGGCGGTGGCACGGCGTCCAGCCTGCTCGGGCCGCTGCCGCTCAAGGACTTCCACGACGCCGGACCGTTGCTCCTCGCGATCCGCCCCGAGCAGGTCGAGGTGTCGCGCCCCGGCGACGACCGCGTCGACGACGACGATCCCGGCGAGGGCGTGCCCGCGACGGTCGTCGACGTCAGCTTCTTCGGCCATGACGCGACCGTGCGCGTGCGCGTCGACGGCCACCCCGAGATCCTCACCGCCCGCACCCCGGCCGACTCCGTGCCGCAGACCGGCGACCGGGTGCTCCTTCAGGTCAACGGCGAGGTCCTCGCCTTCGCTCAGGACGGTCAGGCATGAGCCTCGACGCCCACCACTCGACCCCGCTGCGACCCGGCCTCGACCCCTTCCTCCTCGGGGGCGCGCCGGACGACGTCGCCCTCGTCGACGACGACGCCTCGCTGACCTACGCCCAGCTCGCCGAGGCCATGGCGGCGCGCGCCGACGACCCGGACCTCTCCGCGAGCCGCGGCGTGCTCGTGCTGCCGCTGCGCCACGACCTCGACGGGGTCGTCACCTACCTCACCGCGCTCGCGCTGCACCGCCCCGTGCTCCTGCTCGAGCCGGGCGAGGCCGCGGCCCCGCGCCGCGCCGAGATCGAGCGCGTCTACGGCGACCCCGCGGCCCGGACCCACCCCGACCTCGCCCTGCTGCTCTCGACCTCCGGTTCGACCGGGTCGCCCAAGCTGGTGCGCCTCTCGCGCACCAACGTGCTGAGCAACGCGCGCTCCATCGCCGACTACCTCGACCTGCGCAACACCGACGTGGCGATCACCGCCCTGCCGCTGCACTACTGCTACGGCCTCTCGGTGCTCCACAGCCACCTCGTCGCGGGCGCCACCGTCGTGCTGAGCGACCACTCCGTGACCGACGAGGCCTTCTGGCGCCTCGCCGAAGCCACCGGCGTGACCGGCCTCGCCGGGGTGCCCTACACCTTCGACCTCCTCACGGCCGCCGACACCGACGGGGCCGACGGGGCGCCGCGGCTGAGCCGCCTGCCCCACCTGCGCTACGTCACCCAGGCCGGGGGCCGGATGGCGCCGGAGAAGGTGCGCGCCCAGGCCGAGCTCGGCGAGCGCCACGGCTACGACCTCTTCGTGATGTACGGCCAGACCGAGGCCACCGCCCGGATGGCCTACCTGCCGCCGTCCCTGGCCCGCGAACGGCCGACGGCCGTGGGCATCGCCGTCCCCGGCGGGTCGTTCCGGCTCCACGAGCCCGACAGCGAGGGCGTCGGCGAGCTCGTCTACAGCGGCCCCAACGTGATGATGGGCTACGCCACCGACCCGGCCGACCTCGCCCGCGGTGCCGACCTGTCCGAGCTCTTCACCGGTGACCTCGCGCGCATCGCCGACGACGGGCTCGTCGAGATCGTCGGACGCCACGACCGGGTGGCCAAGGTCTTCGGGCTCCGCCTCGACCTCGGCCGCCTCGAGGCCGGGCTCCGCGACCTCGACGAGACGGCCCACCTCGTCGCCGTCGACGAGACGCTGCACGTCTTCACCACCCGGCCGCGCACGGCCGGTCCGGTGCGCCGGCACCTGAAGGAGCACCACGGCCTCCCCGCCTCGGCGGTGCGCGTGCACCAGGTCGACGACCTGCCCCGCACGTCGTCCGGCAAGCCCGACCAGATCGCCCTGACCGCCCTCGCCCGCGCGGCCACGGAGCCCGCGACCAGCGGCGGCGAGCGTCGTCCGGTCACGCCCGAGTCGCTGCGCGAGCTGTACGCCGTCCTGCTCGGCCGCCCGGAAGCTGGGCTCGACGACAGCTTCGTCAGCCTCGGCGGCGACTCGCTGTCGTTCGTCGAGCTCTCGACCCGCCTCGGCTCGGTCCTCGGGCAGCTGCCGAGGGGCTGGCCGACGATGAGCGTGACCGAGCTGGCCGCGCGGCGCCGCACGACGCGGCAGGGCCGCTGGGCGCGGGGCTGGTCGTCACCGCTGGAGATCGGCGTGGTGATGCGGGCGCTCGCGATCCTGATCGTGGTGGTGACCCACGTCGACCTCGTGCTCATCCCCGGCGGCGCCCACCTGCTCCTCGCGGTCGCCGGCTACCACCTGGCCCGCTTCACGCTCCCGGTCGTCGGCCGGGGCCGGCGGACCCGACGGATCCTCGGCTCGATCGCCTCGGTCGCGGTGCCGGCGTCACTGTGGATCGCCGGCTGCGCGCTCGTCACCGGCGACTACCGGTGGACGACGGCGGTCTACCTCAACGGCGCGGTGAGCTATCGCAGCGAGGGCGGCCTGCGGTGGACCCTCGACTGGCAGTTCTGGTTCCTCGAGGCGATCGTGTGGGGCTTCCTCGCCGTGGCCGCCTTC
>JBFJKO010000184.1:0-6910 GCA_041634935.1 Nocardioides sp. | reverse complement strand
GATCGTGACGATCAACCACCGCCTGGGTCGCCTCGGCTACTTCGCCCACCCGGCGCTCGAGCAGGACGTCGCCAACCTCGGCCTGCTCGACCAGGTCGCGGCCCTGGAGTGGGTGCGCGACAACGCCGAACGCTTCGGGGGCGACCCCGACCTGGTCACCGTGATGGGCGGATCGGCCGGCGCGATCAGCGTCAACGCGCTGATGGTCGCCCCGGCGGCCGAGGGCCTGTTCGCGCGCGCGATCTCGCAGTCGGCCCCGGGTGACAGCGCAGCCCGCACATTGGACGACGTCCGGCTCCAGGGGGAGCGGGACTTCCCCGGGATGAGCGCCGACGAGCTGAGATCGCTCCCCGCCTCGGCGCTCCTGTCGTCGACCTTCAATGTGCTCCTCGGCGACGCCCCGGTCATCGACGAGGTGCTGCCGGATTCGGTCGGGGAGGCGTTCGCCCGCGGCCACGAGGCGACCGTGCCCTACCTGGTGGGCACCACGGACGCCGAGTTCTCCGACGGCGACTACCGCGCCGCGGGCACCGACCCCGCGCGACTGCGGGCGGTGCTCGGCGGCGCCGACCACGACGCGCTGATCACGTCCTACGGCAGGCGCACGTTCCGTCGCCACGCGTTGGACGACCTGGTGTTCCAGGCCCCGGCGGTGGCCCTGGCCCTGCACCACGCCGAGCGCGCGCCGACCTTCCGCTACCGGTTCGCCGCCGACCCCTCCGGCTCCGGGCACGGCACCGACGTGCCCTACGTGTTCGGTGAGGAGGACCTCGCACCGCGTCGGGCCCTGGCCCGGGCGATGGGTGACTACTGGGTCGCCTTCGCACGGTTGGGCGAGCCCCGGGTGGGCGGTCGGCCGGAGTGGCCGACGGCGAGCGGGACGTCGTACCTCTCGCTGGGGGTCGGGGGACCGCGACCGGTCGCGCGCGACCCGTGGACGGAGCGACTGGCCGCGCTCAACGCCGCCGTACCGCTGCGCCTGCCGGAAGCCGGCCTCAGCGCAGCTCGGGGCAGCTGAGCCCGTCGCGCTCGGCTGCGCTCAGCCGGTCGTAGTCGCCGACCAGGTCGATGGCCCGTCCATTCGGCGGATCGGTGTCGAGGTAGGCGCGGAAGTCGTACTGGTCGCGGGTCCAGTAGAGCTGCGGCTCGCCCCCGTTGGCGATCGTGTAGGTGCCGGAAGGCTCGCCCATCAGCTCGACCAGCTCGTCCTGGGCCATGTCGAGGTCGAGGTCGCACCACGCCTCGAGCCAGCGATCCGGGCCGCTGCCTGCCGGGGTGGCGGGGGAGTCGTCGGTGCGCGGCACGGACTCCTCGACGACCCACCGCGTCCGGTTGACGACCATCCGCACGGTCTGGTCGACGTCCGGGAAGTCGACGGCGAGGAAGGCGTCCTCGTCCGTGAGCTGGGTCACCTCGATCGCGAGCGGGTCGTACTCGCGCTCCGGCTGCTCCCAGAGCACCGCGACGAAGTCGACGCAGGGGTCACCGAGCGACGCCCGGTCGAGCAGGATCGCCTCGTAGCGCAGGTCGATCGTGAGCTCGGGCGCGTGCCGCGCGCAGGCGGCCTCGGCGTCCTGGGCGGCGAGGGCCTCGAGCCAGGCGCGGTAGGCCACCACGGGCTCGGGCTCGGGCTCGTCGGTCGGCGTCGCCGATCCGGCCAGCGGAGTCGGCCGGTCGGTGTCGGCGTCGTCCCCGTCACCGCAGCCGGTCAGAGCGCCGGTGACGAGCAGGGCAGACAGGGTCAGCGGGAGGAGCCGCGGAGCGAGGTGCATGGGGACCACTCTGCCCGGTCCGGTCGCTTGTGGATTCCTTGAGGATCCCTGGGCCTGATGCAGAGGTCACGCGGGGCGTTGCTTGACCTGGCTGCGATGGAATTCGTGATGTCAGGGAAGACGTGACGAAGCAAACCCGTCTAGACAGGTCTTGATTCCGAACGCTCGGGTACGGACCCCCCCGTCAGGTGCTCCCCACCAACACCATCACACCGAAGGATCGACATGAACAAGACCATCAAGGGCTCCCTCGCTGCCGGCGCTGCCGCCGTTCTCCTCCTCGGAGGCGCGGGCTCGCTCGCGTACTGGACCGACGCCGCCACCGTCAACGGTGGCGAGGTCAACGCGGGCTTCCTCACGATCGACGCGGTGCCCTTCGACGCCGCCACCGGTCAGGACTGCAGCGACATCGTCTACGCCGCCGGCTCCGCCGGTGCCGGCACGGCCGTTGCCAACTTCGTGCCCGGCGACGTGATCAGCACGACGTGCACGTTCAAGGTCGCGGCCGAGGGTGACAACCTCGCGGCCACCCCCGAGATCCCCGACACCGTGACGATCACGCCGTCGGCGGGTGCCTCGTTCCAGGCCGACGTCGCTTCGACCTACACGCTCGGCGGGGTCGCCTACACGGGTGCGAACCCGATCACCGAGGCCAACAACGGCGACGAGCTCGTCGCCACCATCACGGTCGCGTTCCCCTACGGCACCGACCAGAACGGCACCCCGATCGTCAACGGCAACGACACCCAGGACATCGACGCCGTGCTCAGCGACCTGACCGTCACGCTGACCCAGGACAACCCGAACGCCTGACGCTCGGATCCTGTCTGACGTCTCATGTCCTTGATGGTGGAGCCCTCGCACCGCCGCACCGCGACGCCCCCGGCTGACCAGGCCTCGCCTGCGCACCCGGTGGTCGCCGCGGCGCGGTGGTGCGGTCGGGTGCTCGCCTGGATGGTCATCCTGACCAGCCTGGCGGCCCTGACCGTGGCCGTGCTCGTGCCACGCCTGGGTGGCGCGACGCCGTACGAGATCCTCACCGGCTCCATGCGTCCGGGCCTGCCCCCGGGCACGCTCGTCGTCATGAAGCCGGTCAACGGCCCCGGCGACGTCGGGGTCGGGTCGGTCGTGACCTACCAGCTCCGCTCGGGTGAGCCCACCGTGGTCACTCACCGGGTCAAGGAGGTCCGCCAGAGTCTCGGCGGCGACCTCGAGTACATCACCCAGGGCGACGCCAACGGCGTCGCCGACGTACGACCTGTCAGGCCCGAGCAGCTCCGCGGCCACCTCTGGTACGCCGTGCCCCACCTGGGGCGCGTCAACCAGGTGGTCAACGGCGACCAGCGCCAGACGTTGGTCTACCTCGCCGCAGCCGGTCTCGGCGCCTATGCCGTGTCCATGTTCCTCGCGGCCATGAGGGACCGACGCCGTCGGTCCCGCTCCACCGCACCCTGAGCTCGCCCCGACCCCCTGGAGGAGGTGACCACGTGTCCCTCACGAACTGCACGCTCGCTGGTGCGGCGCTGCGCGCCGTGCAGGCGCTGACGGCGCTCGTGGTCGCGTGCTGCCTCCTCGCCGTCTCGATCGCGCCGTCCTCCGCCCAGGACAAGCCGGAGCCGGACGCCGATGCCCTCGAGGTCAGCCTCGACGGTCTCGTGTGGACCGACTCGATCGACACCCCGTTGTTCGACCCCGAGGTGCGCTGGGTGCCGGGCGACGTCCGCACCGCACGCTTCTTCGTGCGCAACAACCGCACCGACCAGGGCACGCTCCAGGTCGTCGTCCAACGCCCCGAGCGCGACGAGCTGCTCGACACCGGCTCCCTGTCGGTGGCCGCGCGCGCCGGCAACGGCCGGTGGACCGAGGTCGCCTCGGGCGGGCGCCACGTGCTCGTCGACTCCACGGACGTCAACGGCGGCCGTCAGATGGCCGTGCAGCTGCGGGCGTCCTTCGACTTCGACGCCCCCAACGGCACGATGGTCCTCGACTCCGACCTCGACCTGAAGATCTCGCTCACGCAGGCGGGCGTGGTCGAGGGTGACACCGGCGGCACTGGCAACGGCAACGGCGGCAACGGCAACGGCGGCGGCAGTGGCGGCAGCGCCGGAAGTGGAAGCGGCGGCGCGACCAACGGAGACGGGTCCGTGAAGGGCGACACCTCCGGCCCTCAGGGCGCGGTCGACGGCACAGCCGGCTGGCTTCCCGACACCGGTACCGCCCTGCGCCCGTGGGTGCTCCCTCTGGCGCTGCTGCTCCTCGCCACCGGCGCCGTGCTCATCGCACGACGTCGCGACGACGAGGAGCACCTCGAACCTGCGACAACCCTTGAACCGACCTTGAGAATTCGCCCGCCGAATCCTTGAGTCGCCGCGCATACCTTTCAGACAACGCCTCACCGCACCACCGACGCCCCCCGGCACCAGGAGAAACCATGAGCTCGCACCGCGCCCCGCACCGCCGCCGTTCCGGCCGGGTGCGCGCGATGATCTCGTTGGCGGCCGTGGCCGTCCTGGCGTCGGGCATGAGCGTCAAGGGCACCTTCGCGTTCTGGACCGACAACGCCACCGTCCAGACCGGCAGCTTCACCGCCGGCACCCTCGACATCACCGTGAACGGCCAGCTCGCCGGCCAGTCCAACAACGGCGGCTCGACCACGGTCGCCACGATCAGCCTCGGCAACATGGTGCCGGGTGAGAGCGTCGCGGTGACGTTCCCGCTGAAGAACGACGGCAGCATCCCGCTGACCTACACCCTGACCGGCACCGGCGCCGGTGGCCTGGCCGTGACGAACGGGCTGCAGTACTCGGTGACGTTCGGCGGACCGGCCGCGAACACCGGCACCGCTGACAACGGCAACCGTGCCGGCTCCTGTGGGGGAACTCCCGCGACTGACGCCAACACGACCCTGCTGACCTCATCGGCTCACACCTTCGCGACCAACCGGGCGCTCAGCTCGGGCGCCACGGACAACGTGTGCGTCGTGGCGCGTCTGAACAGCAACGCGCCCAACGCACTCCAGGGAGCCAGTGGCAGCGCGACGCTTCTGTTCGCGTCCAAGCAGCTCGGAGGGTGACCTGAGATGTCTCGCCTCCGCGAGGCCCTCCTCTGGGTCGGTGCAGCCCTCGGACTCCTGGCGATCGCCACGGGCGTGGCCGTCACGTTCTTCGGGTTCAGCTTCCTGATCTTCCGGTCCGGCTCCATGGAGCCGGCCATCTCGACGGGTGCCGTCGCCCTGTCGCGCGCCGTGGAGGCCCGCGACATCGAGACCGGCGACGTGGTCAGCGTGGTGGCGGGGAACGGCGAGCGGATCACCCACCGGGTGGTCAGCAGCACGTTGCGCGGGGACGAGGCGACGCTGGTGATGCGTGGCGACGCCAACGCGGTCGAGGACTCGGAGCTCTACGTCGTCACGTCCGCCGAGCGGGTGGTCGCCGACCTCCCGTGGGGCGGCTACGTGCTGGCGCACGCCCTCACCCCGCCCGGCCTGGTGGCCGTGGCGTGCCTGAGCCTCATGCTCCTGATCTCCGGCTTCAGCCGTGTGGACGACGACGAGGACCTCGACGACGAGGACCTCGGCAACGGCGGTCCTGGCGAGGCGGTCGGCGGTGGCCGCGACGTGGTCGATCTTCCGGGTGGCAAGCACCGTGGCGTCGGTCGCTTCGCTCTTGCGTCGGTCGTGGTACTCGCCATGGTGGGCTCGACGAGCGGCACGCTCGCAGCCTTCACCGACGTGGCGTCGGCGCAGACGTCCACCTTCGACGCCGCCTCGATCGCCACGCCCGTGACGCCGACCGTCTCTCGAGGCACCACCAACGCGGTCATCTCTTGGTCGGCGACGTCGGTCGGACCGAGCAACCTCAAGGCGACGTCGTACGACGTGCTCCGCTACACCTCGGCGACGGGAGGCACCCCCACGGTGTTGTGTCCCGGCACGACTGCCCTCACCTGCTCCGACCCGTCACCCGGATCGGCCACGGTCTACTACTCGATCCGCGCCCGCTACGGCAGCCTGTGGCAGCGCGAAGGCCAACGGGCCAGCTTCCTGCTCGGCCCGGCCAACAGCCCGCCGTCGAGCTTCAGCTGCTTCGACCCTGGCGCCCTCGTGGGGGACGCCTACGTGAGGTGGACCGCCCCCGTCGGCACGTCGCCGACCGGATACCGGCTGACGTACCGGATCGACGGCGTGCTGTACGAGACGCGTCCGGTCGGCAGTGACGTCCGGCAGGACCGTCCGGCTGTGCAGCCCAGCGGCAACCGCATCATCGACGCGACCATCGCCGCGATCTACGCGGCGGGAGACAGTACGACCGTGAGCACGGTGATCAGGTGGGACCAGAGCAACAAGCGGTGGGCCTGCTGAGCCTGCGTGCTGCTGCGACCTCCAGGCCTCCTAGACTTTCTGGGTGACACCACGTATCGGAGTCCTCGCCCTCCAGGGCGACGTGCGCGAGCACGTGCGCACCCTCGCTGCCCTGGGCGTCGAGGCGAGCGCCGTACGGCGACCCTCCGAGCTGGAGGCGGTCGACGCGATCGTGCTGCCGGGCGGGGAGTCGACCACGATGGCGCGACTCGCCCGTACCTTCGACCTCCTCGAGCCGCTGCGCCAGCGGGTCAAGGACGGCATGCCGGCCTTCGGCACCTGCGCCGGGATGATCCTGCTCGCCGACCGCATCGAGGACGGCGCCGTCGGCCAGGAGTCGATCGGCGGGATCGACATGACCGTGCGGCGCAACGCCTTCGGTCGTCAGGTCGACTCCTTCGAGGGCTCGGTCGACGTCGCGGGTCTCGACGACCCGGTCCACGGGATCTTCATCCGCGCGCCGTGGGTCGAGCAGGTCGGCGAGGGCGTCGAGGTGCTGGCCCGGGTCGGTGCCGACGCCGAGCCCGAGGCGGTGGGTAGGATCGTGGCGGTCCGGCAGGGGCCGTTGATGGCGACGTCGTTCCACCCGGAGGTGGGCGGCGACGCGCGGGTGCACGGCATGTTCGTGGACCTCGTCCGCCAGCACTGACGAGCCCCGGCCGACTCATCGTCGTACGGCAACAGAAGAGGTAGGCATGTCCGGGCACTCCAAGTGGGCGACCACGAAGCACAAGAAGGCCGCGATCGACGCCAAGCGCGGCAAGATGTTCGCCAAGCT
>JBFJKO010000183.1:0-6917 GCA_041634935.1 Nocardioides sp. | reverse complement strand
TCGAGCCGGAGGCGCGGCGGGGCGCTGAGCGGGTGTATGCGCTCGCCGAGGTGCGCCATCCGGCGGGCATGCACGCCCGGCACCTGGGTGATCCTGCTCTTCTGGCCCACCGCCACCTGGATCAGGCCACCGCGCGGCGGCCGTGGGAGCGCCGACTCCCAGGCGAGCGCGGCGGGGGCGTGGAAGAGCACGCCGGCCCAGGCGCGCTGCTCCCAGGTCAGGGGGCCGTTGTGGTTGACGTAGACGCCGGGATGGACGACGCGCAGGTCGCGCCGCAGCGCCCGCCGCAGGTAGGTGGGAGTGGCGCCGAGGTCGATCAGCTGGCTGCGTGAGACGACTCCGTGCTGCACCCAGCGGTTGAGGTGGGCGTAGCCCTCGTGGTCGAAGCCGGACATGGCTCGATGGTCCGGGGCGCGGGCCTCGGGCGCCACCGGGTCGGCCGCGACCTGTGGACAACGTCCGACCGTCGCACTAGGTCTGCATCTGGTGACGCCAGGTGTCACCAGATGCAGACCTAGTCGTGCTGCTTCGGTCTGAGGTCAGGCGCGGATCGCGCGACGCAGGCGCCGGCTGACGAGCTCGCTGGCGACGCTCACGGCGAAGGAGGCCAGCAGCAGGGTCGTCACGACCGGGAACCGGAAGAGGTTGAGGTTCTCGGCGAGGAGGCGACCGAGACCGGCTGCGCCGACGATGCCGACGACGGCGGTCTCCCGCACGCAGATCTCGAAGCGGTAGAGCGTGTAGGTGATCAGCTGCTGCGCGGAGGCGGGTACGACGGCCACGACGGTGGCGAGGCCGCCGGCGACGCCGGTACGGCGCAGCGCGTCGCGCGGTGCGGGGCTCACGCTCTCCCAGGACTCCGCGACGAGGCGGCCCAGCACGCCGCCGGTGTAGACGCCGAGCGCGAGCGCTCCGGGCAGGACGCCCGGGAAGAGGGCGAGCAGGGCGATCACGGCCCAGACGGTCGGGGGCACCGAGCGGAGCACGAGCAGCACGACGCGGGCCAGGCCCCAGGCGACCCAGCGCGCGGCACGCGCGGGCACCGGGGCGGGCGGACCGCTGCGCCGTCCGGCCGAGACGGCCCAGGGCGAGACGACGACGGTGATCACGACCGCGATCGTCATCGCCAGGACCGCCATGGCGAGGGTGTCGAGGACGGCGCCGGTCACCGGCGCCCAGCCGCCCTGCGGGAGCTCCGGCGGGACGAGGTCGTCGATCAGGCTCACCGTCAGCGCACGGGTGCGTTCGCTGGTGAGGCCCGACAGGGAGACCCCGGAGGCGATCCAGGCCGCGACCAGGCCGGGCACGACGGCGATCGCCGACCACCGCGCCCAGCGGGAGCGGGAGCGCCGGCCAGCACCTTCGGCGGCACCTTCGGCGGGGCCCCCGGCACCGCCGGCCGACCACTCCGAGCAGCTCGCGACCGCCATGTCCGCGCGCAGGCGACCGCTCCAGGCGTCGACCAGGGCCGAGAGCAGGATGACGGCGGCGATGAGGGTCCAGACCTCGTCCCAGTTGCGGGAGCTGAGGCTGACGACGAGCTCCTGGCCGAGTCCGCCGACCCCGACCGCCCCGAGCAGGACGGTGGAGCGCACGGCGCACTCGAAGCGGTAGAAGGAGTAGGAGAGCATCAGCGGCCCCGCGGGCGGGAGCAGCGCGTAGACGACGGCGGGAAGCGCAGGGGCGCCCGCCTGACGCAGCGAGGCGAGCACCGTGGTGGGCAGCCCGTCGAAGGTGTCGCCGAAGACCTGGGCGGTCTGGGCGCCGAACGGCAGCGCGATCGCGAGCACCGCGACCAGCGGGTCGAGTCCCAGGACGCTGACCAGCAGCAGCGCCCAGACCAGCTCGTGGATCGAGCGGACGGCGACCAGGAGCGCGCGCAGCAGGGTGCGGACGAGCCGGAGCGGGAGGGGCGGACGGCGGGACCAGGCCACGTCGCTGAGGACGAGGCCGCCGACCACCCCGATCACCAGGGCGACCGCCGTGCCGAGGGCGGCGAAGGCCAGCGTGGTGATGGTCGCGTCGAGGACCACGCCGAGGAAGTCGGCGTCCAGGCGCGGGTCGAGCGCCTTCGCGAGCAGGTCGCTGATCAGCGGGACGCCGCCGGCGTTGACGATGTCGCCGCTCTCGGGGAGCGAACGGCGCACGGCCCACACGAGCGGGACCAGCACGACCAACGCCCCGGTGACCCGGCGCAGGGCCACGGTGCGGCCGGTGACGCGGCGAGCGGAGGCGGGCGACTCCCGGCGCGAGGGCTCGGGGGTCGGGTGCTCGTCGACGTCCAGGAGGTGGGTCATGGCGGGCTCGGGTGGCTCAGGCTCGGGCGTAGAGCTCGTCGAGACGCTCGGTGGCGAGGTCGGCGATGGGGGTGTCGAAGACGAGACGCCCCTCGCGCAGGCCGATGGCGCGCGTGCAGTGCTCCCGGGCCAGGGGTGGCTGGTGCAGGGTCACCACGAGCGTGCCGATCTCCTCGGAGACGCGGGACAGCAGGCGCAGGATCTCCCCGGCACGGGTCGGGTCGAGGCTCGCGACCGGCTCGTCGGCCAGCACCAGCTCGGGGCGCTGGACCAGCAGCCGGGCGATCGCCACGCGTTGGCGCTCGCCGCCCGAGAGTCGCTCGGTGCGCTCGTGCACCGCCCACTCCAGCCCGACCGACGTGAGGGCGTCCAGCGCCCGCTCGTCGGGGCGCGGCCAGGCGAGCGCGGCCAACGACCGGGCCGCCCCCCACTCGGCCAGCCGGCCGGCGTTGACGTTGTGCAGCACCCGCACCTGCTCGATGAGGTCGAGCCCCTGCGAGATGGTGCCGATGCGTTGCTGGAGGGCCCGGCGCGGGCGTACCGGAAGCCCGGCCGTGGGTGCGCCGAAGAGCTCGACGACCCCCTCCGAGGGCTCCAGCGACCCGTTGAGCAGGCCGAGCAGGGTGCTCTTGCCGGCACCGCTCGGTCCCAGGACCGCCAGGCGCTCACCGGCTCGCAGGGTCAGGTCGATCCCGGACAGGGCGGGCGCGCCGCCGAAGCTGCGCCCCGCCCCCCGGAGTCGTACGACGACGGGGTCGTCGCGGTCGAGCGAGTTCACGCGAGCAGGTCCAGCTCCTCGGCCACGGCACGGATCTGGTCGTAGTTGGCGTTCTCGGTCGGGATGAACGACGTGGCGCCGAACAGGTCGAGGATCGCGGCGTCCTCGGGCACGGCCGGGTCGAGGCCGAAGAGCAGCTCCTTGATGGAGTCGAGCGTGCCGGCGCCGTAGACGTCGTCGATGTCGGGGCGCGCCAGCCAGTGGTAGTCGTAGTAGGTCGGGGTCCGGAAGAGCACGACGACGTCGGAGAGGTCGACCTCGCCGGCCTCGACGGTGGCGTCCCACACCTGCGAGTTGACCGCACCGACCTCGAAGCTGCCCGAGGCGACAGCCTCGATGGTGGCGTCGTGGGAGCCGGAGAAGCCCGGGGAGCCCTTGAGGTCGTCGAGGGACAACCCGGCCTGGTCCATGAAGTACTGCGGCATCAGGCGGCCCGAGGTCGAGGTGTCGGAGCCGAAGGTCAGCGACTTCCCGGCCAGGGCGGTGAGGCCGTCCACGTCGTCGAAGGGCTCGAGCCCCGACTTCCTGGTCGCGATGAAGAGGCTGGTGAACTCGGCGTCGATGTCGCGCTGCGCGATCGCGACGGCACCGTCGACGCGCTGGGCCGCCTGGACGCCGGTGAGGCCGCCCATCCAGGCGAGGTAGAGGTCGCCGACCTCGAAGCCGCGCACGACGGCGGGGTACTCGGTGACGGGGGTGTAGGTCACCTCGAGGCCGGTGGCCTCGGCGAAGCGGGCCGCCACGTCGCCGTACAGCCGGTTGAGGGCCTCGGGGTCCTGGTCGGGGATCGCCGAGATCGGCAGCGGACCGGCCGTGGAGCCGGACCCGCCGGCTCCGGCGGAGGCGTCGTCGGTGCCGCAGGCGGTCAGCACGACCAGCCCGGAGGCGCCGAGGAAGAGGCCTCGTCTGCTGGTGGCGAGACGGGGCAGGTGGGTGCGCTTCATCGGTGGTCGCTTTCGGTGGTGGTGGATGAAGTGGTCGTCAGGGACGGGACACGGGCGAGGAGGAAGGCCACGAGGGCCACCGAGAGGAACACCGCGGCCGAGGTCGGGTTGCCGCCGAGCACCGGGTCGGTGAACCCGATCTGGGCGTGCAGCGAGACCGCGGCGAGGACGCCGATCACGGCCGTGGCCTGGAGGAGGCGGGTGATGCCTCGGCGGACCCCGACCAGCAGCAGGACCCCGGCCACGAGGAGCACCAGCGCACCGACGAGGTTGTAGGCGCCCAGCGACAGCGACGGGTCGCTGTCGCCCAGGGTCGGACCCCGGGCCGCGAACGGGTCGTCGAACGCCTTGAGTGCGGCGACGATCCCGGTGACGACGGCCAGCGCGGCCCAGACCTGTCCGAGGGTGCGCGGGGACGTCGTCCCGGCGCGCACGCCGTCGGTGCCGAGCACGCGGCCGGCCACCCCGAAGACCAACACCAGGTGGGCGCCGACCATCAGGAAGTAGGCCCACGGCCACTCCTCGGGCGCGTAGGCGACCGAGAGCCCGATCGCGACCGACTGAGCCAGTCCGATGAGGGCTGCGAGGCGGACGTAGGTGCCGGTGAGGAGCAGCACGGCCAGCGTGGTCTCCGCGAGCAGCACCACCCAGCCGAAGACCGGGAAGACGGGCAGGATCAGGTTGTCGGTGAGCCAGGCGTACGGCGCCAGGACGGGGTAGTCGACGGCGTACTTGGTGAACTTGTAGAGCCCGTTGCCGGCCTCCTCGCCGAAGTTGGGCGCCCGCTTCCACGCCACGTTGTAGAGCCACATGAGGCCGAGCAGGATGCGCAGCACCGCGAGCGCGATCGACTGGGCGCGCTGGTTGCTCTCCGGGGTCGGGTCGAGCACCCAGGCCAGCTGGTCCTTCCCGCGGGCCACCAGGGAGTCACGCACAGCGGAACACCTCCCGGCCCGAGGCCGAGGCGGCGTCCTGGACCTTGAGGGTGTCGCGGACGACGCCGAAGATCTCCTCGAGGTCGAGCGGGGCGTCGGCGATGCGCATGTGGGGGTTGGTCACCGCGACCGGGTGCCACCAGGCGCCGTCGGCGGTGATCACGGGCTCGGGCTCGAGGGAGTCGATGGAGACGTGGATGCCCCCCTCGGCGAAACCCTCCGCAGCGACCGGGCGGATCACCCGGTCCTCCTGGGCGATGCCCTCGGCGTCGAGACGTTCATGCAGCTCACGCACCCCTTCCGGGTCCTCGTCGAACCGCGTCGCCGCGATCTTGACCCGGAAACCCAGTGAGTGGGCCAGACCGATCCCGTCGAGCGCTCGCGCCCACGATCCGGCGCCGCGCATCGTGTCGTGGATCTCCGGGGTGGCGGAGTCGAGGCTGACCTGCAGGACGACGTCGCGGTCGATCGACTCCAGCAGCTCGCGGCGACGTCCGCGGTGGAAGATCATCGCGTTGGTCAGGATGGTGCGCTCGAGACCGGCCGCGGCGTCGACGAGCTCGCCGAGCCCGGGGTGCATGAAGGGCTCGCCGCCGGTGAGCAGCAGCTCCTTGCCGCCCTGCTCGCGGAACTGCGCGAACAGCGGGCCCACCACGTCGGGGTCGAGGCGGCGCGCGGCCGCTTTGGGCGAGGACTCCGCGCAGCAGTAGAGGCAGGCGAGGTTGCAGTCGAAGTTGGTGTAGGCCCACAGGCGGTGGCCGACCGGCGTCCGGTCGCCGATGCTGAAGACCGTGCCGGCGTCGGGGGCCGAGGCGCCGTCCTTGCGCACCGAGAACCACCACGGACCCGACTCGGTCTCGGCGAGACGGTCGGCCACCTCGTGGCCCACCAGCTCGGCCCAGACCGGCAGGTCGACCTCCACACTGGGCTCCGCGCTGCGGATGGCGAGCAGGTCGCCGGTCTCGAGGCGTCGCATCGCGCGGGTGATCAGGAGCAGCAGCCCACTGCCGCAGTCCATGTCACCCCCGTCGATGAGGCGAGCCACGTCGCCGAGGGGCGTGCTGGTCGGAGAGACAGGTATGGCGGGCATCACATGACCGTACCGCCTCCCGGGTCACCCCGGCGGGGCTCGATCCTCACGATCTGGTGACGTCACGGTCGATCGAGCCCGTAGGGGCGTGGCTCTAGGCTCGAGGGCATGGACGACGCCGAGCTCTACCGCCCCGAAGATGCCGCCGCCCGCTCCGACTACTGGGAGAACGTGCACGACGGCAAGGACGAAGACGGCGTCTCGTGGTGGCAGTCGGTGCCCGAGCTGTCCCTGGGCCTGGTCGACGAGACCGGGCTCGGCGTCGACCGCCCCGTCATCGACGTCGGCGCCGGGTGGTCGACCCTCGTCGACCACCTCGTGCAGCGGGGCTACACCGACCTCACCGCCATCGACCTGTCCATGACCGCGCTGACCACCGTGCGTGAGCGGGTCGGGGAGGTGCCCGGCCGGCTCGACCTCGACGTGGCCGACGTCCTCGACTTCCGCCCGTCGCGCACCTTCGCCCTGTGGCACGACCGGGCGGTCTTCCACTTCCTCACCGAGGAGGACGAGCGCGACGACTACCGACTCTCCCTCGAGCACTGCCTCGAGCCGGGTGGGTTCGTCGTAGTGGCGACGTTCGGACCCGACGGTCCGCTGACGTGCAGCGGGCTGCCGATCGTGCGCTACACCCACGAAGAGCTCGCCGCCGAGTTCCCCGGCTACCGACTGGTGTCGACCAGCGGCGAGGACCACGTGACGCCGTGGGGGACCCGCCAGCAGTTCACCGCGGTCCTCCTGCAGCACGGGGGCTAGCGCGAGGGCTGAGGTCGACCGGCGACCCCGCCGTCGAAGTGGCGGCGGGGTCGGTCGACCGCCTCGGTCAGGCGAGCGCCGGCTCCTGGTCGCGCTGCAGGAGCCACCTGACTGCCG
>JBFJKO010000182.1:0-6924 GCA_041634935.1 Nocardioides sp. | reverse complement strand
GCACGGGCTGCCCAGGACGCTCACCGAAGCCGAGCTGGAGGAGATCGAGGCCAGCCCGCCGCCGTGGCTGGTCCAGTCCCGCGCCAACCGCACGGGCAAGAAGTCGGTGTGGGTCGACCTGGTGTGCGACGTCTGCGGGTTCGCAGAGAAAGCCCGGCCGAAGAAGTGGTGGCCGACGTTCACCTGCGTCAGCTGCGACTCACACGACCCCGCGGATCTGCCGGCTCCGCTGCCCGGCCACCACCGCGAGGAGATCGCGGGCGTCGGGAGGCGTTTCGTCGGCTGGGTCGACACTGGTCGGGACTGAGTCCGCTCGTGGGCGATCTCGACGGCGCCAACGCCCACATGACGGGACGCTCGTCCCAACATGTGGGACCGTGGCAGACTCTCCTGCAGCCCCGCGGGGGCAGCGGCTACGCTCTGGGTATGTCCCTGGACCTTCTCGTACGCACGCGACGCGCCGACTGAACCAGTCAGCCAGCGCGTCACCCCTCGTTGCCTTGCGGCCGAGGGGTTTTTTGTTGCCCAGCAGATCGTCCAGCAGTCAGTTGCCCCCGCACCACGCCGCACCACACCGCACAGACAAAGGAATGAGTCCATGAGCGAAGAAATGACAGGCGCCCAGAGCCTGATCAAGTCGCTGGAAGCCGCCGGGACGGAGACGATCTTCGGCATCCCCGGCGGAGCGATCCTCCCGGCCTACGACCCCCTCATGGACTCCTCCATCCGCCACATCCTCGTCCGCCACGAGCAGGGCGCCGGCCACGCCGCCCAGGGCTACGCCTCGGCGACCGGCCGTGTCGGTGTCTGCATGGCGACCTCCGGCCCCGGCGCGACCAACCTGGTCACCCCGATCGCCGACGCCCACATGGACTCGGTGCCGATGGTGGCCGTGACCGGCCAGGTCGGTGCCTCGATGATCGGGACCGACGCCTTCCAGGAGGCCGACATCCGCGGCATCACGATGCCGATCACCAAGCACAACTTCCTCGTCACCGACCCCGCCGACATCCCGCGCACGGTGGCCGAGGCCTTCCACATCGCCTCGACCGGCCGCCCCGGCCCGGTGCTGGTGGACGTCGCCAAGTCGGCGCTGCAGTCGATGACCACCTACGACTGGCCCTCCGAGCTGCACCTGCCCGGCTACCGGCCGGTGACCAAGCCGCACGCCAAGCAGATTCGCGAGGCCACCCGGCTGATCCTGGAGTCGCGCCGCCCGGTGCTCTACGTCGGCGGCGGCGTGATCCGCGCCGCGGCGTCGAAGGAGCTCGCCGCCCTCGCAGCGCTGACCGGGATGCCGGTCGTGACGACGCTGATGGCGCGCGGTGCGTTCCCCGACAGCCACCCGCAGCACCTCGGCATGCCCGGCATGCACGGCACCGTCGCGGCGGTCGCCGGCCTCCAGCGCAGCGACCTGATCATCAGCCTGGGTGCCCGCTTCGATGACCGGGTGACCGGCAACCTCGACTCCTTCGCCCCCGGTGCCAAGGTGATCCACGCCGACATCGACCCGGCCGAGATCGGCAAGAACCGCCACGCCGACGTCCCGATCGTGGGCGACGTGCGCGAGGTGCTCCTCGACCTCGTCGCCGTCCTGCGCGGGGAGGCCGACAACGGCCACACCGGCGACTACGAGGCCTGGGTCGAGTTCCTCGCCGGGGTCAAGAAGACCTACCCGCTGGGCTACGACAAGCCCACCGACGGTGGCCTGTCGCCGCAGTACGTCATCGAGCGCCTCGGCGCGATCGCCGGACCGGACACGATCTACACCGCCGGCGTCGGACAGCACCAGATGTGGGCCGCGCAGTTCGTGGGCTACGAGAACCCCCGCACCTGGATCAACTCCGGCGGTCTCGGCACCATGGGCTTCGCCGTGCCCGGTGCCATGGGCGCCAAGGTCGGCTGCCCCGACTCGACCGTGTGGGCGATCGACGGCGACGGCTGCTTCCAGATGACCAACCAGGAGCTCGCCACCTGCGCGATCAACGACATCCCGATCAAGGTCGCGATCATCAACAACGAGTCGCTCGGCATGGTGCGCCAGTGGCAGACGCTCTTCTACAACGAGCGCTACTCCAACACCGACCTCCAGTCGAAGCGCATCCCCGACTTCGTCAAGCTCGCCGACGCCTACGGCTGCGTGGGCCTGTCGTGCGAGAAGCCCGACGACGTCGATGCCACCATCGAGAAGGCCATGGGCATCAACGACGTGCCGGTCGTGGTCGACTTCCGGGTGCACCGCGACGCCATGGTGTGGCCGATGGTCGCCGCGGGCACCAGCAACGACGAGATCAAGTACGCGCGCGACCTCGCGCCCGAGTTCGACAAGGACGACCTCTGACATGTCGAAGCACACCCTGAGCGTCCTCGTGGAGGACAAGCCCGGCGTCCTGGCCCGTATCGCGGCCCTCTTCAGCCGCCGGGCCTTCAACATCGAGTCCCTCGCGGTCGGCCCGACCGAGCACCCCGACGTGTCGCGGATGACGATCGTGGTCGACGTCGAGGGCACCCCGCTCGAGCAGGTGACCAAGCAGCTCAACAAGCTCGTCGAGGTCATCAAGATCGTCGAGCTCGACCCGGCCGGCTCGGTCAACCGCGAGCTGGTCATGGTCAAGGTGTCGGCCACCGCGGAGTCACGCGGTCAGGTGCTCGACGCCGTCCAGCTCTTCCGTGCGAAGGTGATCGACGTCGCGCCCGACGCCGTCACCATCCAGATCACCGGCAACTCGGGCAAGATCGCCGACTTCCTCTCGGTGCTCGCGCCCTTCGGGATCCGCGAGCTCGTGCAGTCCGGCCAGGTCGCCATCGGTCGCGGCTCCCGCAGCATCTCCGAGCGCAACCTGCGCCCGGTCACCATCCCGGTCCCGCCCGTCACGGCCTGACCGTCCCGAACCCACGCATCACCAACACACAAGGAGAAGCCACCAGTGGCTGAGATGTTCTACGACGACGACGCCGACCTCTCGCTGATCCAGGGCAAGAACGTGGCCGTCATCGGCTACGGCAGCCAGGGTCACGCGCACGCCCTCTCGCTGCGCGACTCGGGCGTCGACGTGCGCATCGGTCTGCAGCCGGGCTCCAAGAGTCGCTCCAAGGCCGAGGCCGAGGGCCTGCGCGTCCTCACGCCGGCCGAGGCCGCGGAGGAGGCCGACGTCATCGTCATCCTCGCCCCCGACCAGCACCAGCGGAAGCTGTACGCCGAGGAGATCGCCCCGCAGCTCGCCGAGGGCGACACCCTGGTCTTCGGCCACGGGTTCAACATCCGCTTCGGCTACATCACCCCGCCCGAGGGCGTCGACGTCTTCATGGTCGCCCCCAAGGGCCCCGGCCACCTCGTGCGTCGCGAGTACGTCGACGGCCGCGGCGTCCCCGTGCTCGTCGCCGTCGAGAAGGACGCCTCCGGCTCGGCCTGGCAGCTCGCGCTGTCCTACGCCAAGGGCATCGGCGGCCTGCGTGCCGGCGGCATCAAGACCACCTTCACCGAGGAGACCGAGACCGACCTGTTCGGCGAGCAGGCCGTGCTCTGCGGCGGTGCCTCGCAGCTGGTCATGTACGGCTTCGAGGTCCTCACCGAGGCCGGCTACCAGCCCGAGGTCGCCTACTTCGAGTGCCTCCACGAGCTCAAGCTGATCGTCGACCTCATGTACGAGGGCGGCATCGCCAAGCAGCGTTGGTCGGTCTCCGACACCGCCGAGTTCGGTGACTACGTCTCCGGCCCGCGCGTCATCACCCCCGACGTGAAGAAGAACATGGAGGCCGTGCTCGAGGACATCAAGAACGGTGCCTTCGCCGACCGCTTCATCACCGACATGGACAACGGCAACCCGGAGTTCACCGAGTTCCGCAAGAAGGGTGAGGCCCACCCGATCGAGACCACCGGCCGTGAGCTGCGCAAGCTCATGGCCTGGGTCAAGAGCCACGACTCCGACTACGTCGAGGGCTCGTCCGCCCGCTGACCCGACCGAGGTCGGCCGCGGGGCAGATTCTCCGCTGAAGCGGTGAAACTCCCGCTTGTGTCACGAAGTTCCGTGACACAAGCGGGAGTTTTGTCATGTACGGCGCCGCACGGGTGGCCTGGGGGCCCACATGTACGGCGCCGCACGGGTGGGCCGGGGCTACTTCACCTCGCTGCGCAGCACCAGGCGCAGGCCGAGTGCCAGCGGCAGCACCAGCCAGAACGAGCCGGATACCGCGAGCTGGGCCCAGTGCTCGGCGCTGGGGACGACCTCGAAGAGCATGCCCTGGCTGTAGTTGAAGTCGACCCACGGCTGGACGTCGGCGAACCACTGCTGCGTGCTCGCGAGCAGCATGGTGAGCGAGGACAGCACGAACTGGTAGACGAAGTAGCCCACGATCGCCGCCGGCGAGCTGCGCAGGAGCACGCCGAGCATGAAGCCGATGAACATGTTGAGCACGGTGCCGAGGGTGATCATCAGCAGCTGCAGCAGGCTGAGGTCCCAGACGGTGTCGACCCCGGCGATGGCGGAGCCGACGACGTTGCCGACCACGCCGATCGCGGCGGCGACCGCGATCGAGGCGATGCCGATCCCGAGCGTGCACACGGCCTTCGCCGCGATCACCCGTCCGCGCCGCGGCACGAACGTGAACGTCGTCAGGCCGGTGCGCTGGCTCCACTCGCTCGTCACCGACAACAGTGCGATCACCGGCAGGATCACCGTCATCGGGAAGCCGAAGGCGCTCGCGAAGGTGGAGTAGGTCAGGGCGTCGTCCGGCGCCCACAGGATGACCGCGACCGTCGCGATGCTCGCGAGGATGCCCACCGAGGCGAGCAGCCAGAACCCGGACCGGGTGTCGAACATCTTGCGCAGCTCGACCGACACCAGGCGCGAGAACGGGATCGGGCCGTACGACGCCGCGGGCGCGGCCGCAGACCCGCTCGAGGTCGGCGCGGGCTCGGCGGGGTCGATGGGGGAGGTGGTCAGGGTGGTGCTCATGCTGCTGCTCCGTCCGTGAGGGTGGTGGGGTGCTCGCGCTGGGTCTCGGCGGTGAGCTGGAGGAACATCTCCTCGAGCCCGGCGCCGTCCGCGCCGCGAAGCTCGGTGAGGGCCACCCCGGCGGCGAGCGCGACGCGGCCGACGGTCTCGGCGTCGGCGTCGACACGGAGGCCGCCGTCCACGTGGGTGAACTCGGTCTCGGCCTCGACCAGCGCCCGCGCGAGGGGCCGTACGTCATGGGCCCGCACCAGCGTGCCGGTGCCGGCGAGCAGGTCGGCCTTGGTGCCGCGGGCGACGATCCGGCCGTTGCCGATCACGACGAGGTCGTCGGCGACGACCTCGATCTCGTGGAGCAGGTGGGAGGAGAGCAGCACGGTGCCGCCGCGGTCGGCGTAGTCGCGCAGCAGGTCGCGCATCCACCGGATGCCGGCGGGGTCGAGTCCGTTGGCGGGCTCGTCGAGGATCAGCACCTCGGGGTCGCCGATGACTGCCACGGCGATGCCGAGGCGCTGGCGCATCCCGAGGGAGTAGCTGCCCACCCGGCGCTCGGACTCCTCGTCGGTGAGGCTGACCCGCTCGAGCATCGCGTCGACACGGGCGGCGCCGATCCCGAGCGTGCGCTGGGCGATGGTGAGGATCTCGCGCCCGCTGCGTCCGGCGTGCTGGGCCGAGGCGTCGAGCAGGACGCCGACCTGGCGGCCGGGGTTGGGCAGGTCGACGAAGCGCCGTCCGCAGACGGTGGCCGAACCGGAGTCGGCCGGGGTGAGCCCGACGAGGACCCGCATGGTGGTCGACTTGCCGGCACCGTTGGGTCCGAGAAAGCCGGTCACGCGTCCCGGTCCGGCGGTGAACGACACGTCGTCGACGGCGGTGAAGGAGCCGTAGCTCCTGCTGAGGTGGTCGATGGTGATCATGGCTCCAGCCTCGTGCGCCGGCACCTCGGCGCACATCGGGGAGATCGCTGACTCCGACCCCGGTCCGCGACCCAGGTCGACCCTGAGGCGACCTCAGGGTCGACCTCCGGGACGGTCGCGGAACACGGCGAGCCGGCCGTGCGTTGAGCCCCACATGCGTATCGAGATCTGGTCCGACGTCGTGTGTCCGTGGTGCTACATCGGCAAGCGCCGACTCGAGGAGGCCCTCGAGTCCTTCGCGCACCGCGACGAGGTCGAGATCGTCTGGCGCTCCTTCCAGCTCGACCCGACCGCGCCGAAGGTCGCGGTGGAGAGCATCGCCTCGGCCCTGGGTCGCAAGTACGGCGGCGGCGACGCCGCGGGCCGCCAGATGGTCGAGCAGCTGCAGCAGGTCGCCGTCGAGGTAGGCCTCGACTTCTCGCAGTACCCCGACGCCAAGCGGGTCAACACCGTCGACGCCCACCGGTTGCTCCACGCCGCGGGTGACCTGCGCGGCGAGCTCAAGGAGGCGCTGCTGCGCGCCTACTTCGTCGAGGTCCGGGACGTCGCTGATCACGACGTGCTGACCGAGGTGGCCGTCGGCGCGGGCCTCGCCGAGGACGACGTACGACGGGTGCTCGCCTCCGACGAGCACCTCGCCGAGGTCGACGCCGACGCCGAGGCCGCCCAGGACCTCGGGGCCGGGGGAGTGCCGTTCTTCGTGATCGACCGCCGCTTCGGGATCGCGGGTGCCCAGCCGGTCGAGGTCTTCACCCAGACCCTCGAGCGAGCCTGGGCCGAGCGCGCGCCGCTCTCGATGATGGCCGGTGCCGGCGACGACGGCGCGGTCTGCGGACCCGAGGGCTGCGAGTAGGCGCCCGTTCGCGGGCGCGTCAGGTCGACGTGGAGGACCTCGCGGGCCGGGCGCCGAGTCACGGCGGCGCCGATCTCGGTTACCGTGACGTTCCGCACAGCGTCGTGCGCCCTGCACGCACGACCTGCGAGGACCCACCGTGACCGCTGCCCCGTCGTCCGAGAACGCCCGCGCCGTCGTCCTGATCGCCGAGGAGCTGAGT
>JBFJKO010000181.1:0-6966 GCA_041634935.1 Nocardioides sp. | reverse complement strand
GTCGGCGTCGTCGACGGCCGCGCGGGCGTCCTTCTCGGTCTGGGAGTCGGGCGCACCCGGGGCGGCCGACGCCTTGGCCGGGTGGTCGGCGGAGCCGCACACGGGACAGCTGCAGCCGCTGGCCAGGGCTCCGGCGAGCTCGGCTGCCATGCCGTCGATGCGTGCCTGCTGGAGCGCGAGGAGCGTCTCCTTGCGCTGGACACAGACCTCGCGGGCGCCCAGCCACTCCTCGCGAGCCGCCGCGAGGTCGACCCGGAGCACCACGCCACTCTCGTGGGCCTCGACCCGCGTGACGAGCGAGCGCTGCGTGGCGCCGAGCGACTCGAGGCGCTCGGCCGCGGCCCGTGCCTCGGCGACGTCGGTACGCAGCACCTCGAGGCGTGCCGGGAGCAGGGCCTGCTCCGAGCGCGTGCGCTCGAGGTCTGCCGCCACCGCGGCGACCTGCCGCTCGACGTCGACCAGCACGGCCTGCGCCTGACGGCGCCGCTCGACCCGCGGCAGGACCGCGCGGACGTCGGCGACAGCGGTCTCGGCGGCGCCGGCGAGGTCGAGGACCTCGTCGGTCGACGGCAGGGTGAGGAGCTCGAGGTGCTCCTGGACGGCGCCCAGTGCGGTGGCCGAGAGCCGTCGGGCCTCCTCGACGGCAGCGGCACAGGCGCGGGCGTGCCTGAGCAGCGGCACCACGCCGGCGGCCCGGCGGGCTGCGTCGAGCCGGTGCTGCTCGTGCTCGTGCGCGTCGGCTTGCTCCAGGAGCTGCGCACGCTCCTGCCGGGCGGCGTCGTAGCGGCGGCGACGGGTGCTCTCCTCCCGGGCGGCGTCGAGGGCGGCGCGGGCCTCGGCCTCGCGGCGCACCGTCTCGTCGGCGCGCACCTGGGCGTCGTCGCAGGCCGAGCGGGTGCCGGTCACGAGGTCGCTCGCCCAGGGGGTGAGGCCACGCGCGTCTGCCACCTCGCGCAGGTCGTGGATGTCCCAGCCCTCGGGCAGTGCCTGGCCGGCGGCCTCGCTGATGCGGGAGACGACGTCGGCGACCCGCTGGTGCGTCGCGACGTCGGCGCGGTGCAGCTCGAGCCGACGGTCGCGCAGCCAGCGCTCCACCTCGGCGAAGCGTCCGGTGCGGAAGAGCTGCTGGAGCAGCTGGTGGCGCTCGTCGGACTTGGCGCGCAGGAACGTCTGGAAACGTCCCTGCGGCAGCATCGCGACCTGGGTGAACTGGGTGAGGTTCATCCCGAGGAGCCGGCCCACGAGGTCGCCGGTCTCGTCGAGCCTGCTCGACAGGGGCGACCAGACGCCGTCACGCAGCTCGGACAGCGTCACCGAGGCCTGCTGGGTGGTCAGCCCGGTGCCGCGGCGCTTCGGGCGCTCCCACGACGGGCTGCGCTCGAGGCGGAAGCGACGCTCGCCGAGGGTCACCTCCAGGCACACCCGCGGTGCGACGTCGGGCGGGGCCTGGTCGCACCGCAGGCGCTTGGCGGCGCTGCGGTCGCCGGGGACGTCGCCGTAGAGGGCGAAGCAGACGGCGTCGAGCACGCTGGTCTTGCCCGCGCCGGTCGGCCCGGAGAGCAGGAAGAGGCCCGCCTCGGAGAGCGCGTCGAAGTCGATGCGCGCCGGGGCGGAGAAGGGCCCGAAGGCCTCGATCTCGAGCGTGTGGAGCCTCATCGGGGCGCTCCGGGGGAGATGAGCATGTCGCCGCTCTCGCGACCCGTGTCGTCGGTGTCGCAGCACGCGTCGACCGCCTGGTCGAGCAGTCGCTCCTCGGCCGGCGTCGGGCCCTCGCCGCGGAGGTCGGTGATGAACGCCCGGGCCACGTCGTGGTCGCGCTGGGTGCGCGACGCCCCGGCTGACGGCGCGTCGAGCGCCGCGCGGGTGGAGGAGAACCCGAGCACGAGCGCGTGCGGGAAGCGCCGACGCAGGAGGTCCATCGCCCCGACGGGGCGCACGGAGTCGGTGAGGGTCACCTCGACCCAGGAGTCCTCGTGCTCGGTGAAGGACGGGTCGGCGAGCAGGTGCTCGAGCGTGCCCTGGAGGCGGGCGAGCCGACGCGGCACGGGTGCCGGGACGAAGGTGGTGCGCAGCGGCGTGCCGGGGGCGCCGAGGTCGACGATCCAGGAGCCCTTGTGGTGGGCGGCCTCGGAGAAGGAGTAGGCGAGCGGCGAGCCGCTGTAGCGCAGGTGGTCGTCGAGGACGTGCGGCCCGTGGAGGTGGCCGAGGGCGACGTAGTCGATGCCGTCGAAGAGCGACGTCGGCACGCGGGACACGCCCCCGACGGTGATGTCGCGCTCGGAGTCGCTCGGCGCCGCACCCGCGACGAAGGCGTGGGCCATCACCAGCGAGCGCACCCCGGGCCGGGTGTCGAGGTCGACGCGCACCCGGCGCATGGCCTCGGTGAGCGCCGACTCGTGCGATCGCCGCTCGAGCTGCCAGGGCTCGGCGACGGCGTGCGGGTCGAGGTAGGGGATCCCGTGCACGGCGACCGGGCCGTGGACGTCGTCGAGCAGCAGCGGTACGCCGACCCGGCCGGCGTCGGTGCGCAGGTGCACGCCGGCAGCGTCGATGAGTCGCGCGGAGAAGCCGAGCCGCTGGGCGGAGTCGTGGTTGCCACTGGTGAGCACGACGGTGGCGCGGGAGTGGGCCAGACGCACCAGTGCGTCGTCGGCCAGTCGCACGGCGTCGACGGGCGGCAGCGCGCGGTCGTAGATGTCGCCCGACACCACGACGAGGTCGATCTCCTCCGACTCGACGACCTCGAGGAGGTGGTCGACGTAGGTCGCCTGGTGCCCGAGCATGTCTTCGCGGTGGAAGGACCTGCCCAGGTGCCAGTCGGAGGTGTGGAGGATGCGCACGTGGAGCACGCTAGGCGGGGCCACCGACAGTGCTGCGGACCCACGCCGCTCAGCAGTAGCGGACCGCCCGGTCGGGGCCGACGAAGCCGTGCAGCACCAGGCCTCCCTCGCGCGCCAGCGAGACCGCCAGGCTGGTGGGGGCGCCGACCGCGACCAGGCTCCCGATCCCCGCGGCGAGCGCCTTCTGCACCAGCTCGTAGCCCACCCGTCCGCTGAGCACGAGGCACGCCTCGGCCACCGGGTCGCCGGCGAGCGCGCGGGCCCCGGTCACCTTGTCGACGGCGTTGTGACGCCCGACGTCCTCGCGGACCACGAGCACCTCCCCGGACGCGGTGGCCAGGGCAGCCGCGTGCACCCCGCCGGTGGCGTCGAAGAGCCGCTGCCGGCTGCGCAGCGCGTCGGGCAGGCGCCGTACGACGTCGTCGTCGGGGAGGGCATCGGTCCAGGGTGACGCCCGGCGCACCAGCGCCTCGTCGACGCTGTCGGTGCCGCACACCCCGCAGGCCGACGATCCCGCCGAGAGCGCCTCGTGCTGGTGGGGGAGCCGGGGCGGGGGTGCGGCGAGGGTGACCGTGACGACGTTGAAGTCCTGCTCGGGTCGCAGGGTCGCGTCGGTGCAGTAGGCGACGCTGAGGATCCCCTCGCGCGACGGGGCCAGGCCCTCGTGCACGACCCAGCCGGCGGCGAGCTCGAAGTCGTGACCCGGCGTGCGCATCGTGACCCAGACCCGGCGGGCCGTTGCGCCGGGCCACTCCAGCCGCAGCTCGAGCGGTTCCTCGGTGATCAGCCGGTCCTCGCGACGACGCGCTCCCGCGTCGGGGCGCAGCTCGTCGACCCGGACCCGCACGGTGGGTCCGGGACGGCGGCCGCGAGCGTCCACGGAGGGGTCAGGCCTTCGGGAACGCCGCGCGGACGGCGAGCGACCGCTCGAGGTCGTCGATCTGGTCGACGAGGCGACGTCGTACGGCGCCCGGGACGACGCCGTCCGCCAGGAGCGGTCGCAGGAGGTCGAGCGTGGCCGGCTCGGCGTGGCTGCGCGGGAAGAACGCCTCGGCGACGACCGCCTGCACCCATCCGCTGTGCACGTCGGCGATCCGGGGCAGCTCGGCGACGTAGCGCTCGACGTACGCGCCGGTGACGTCCTGCTGGCCGCTGCGCCACATCCCGCGGCCCGCGGCCTCGAGCTCGTAGTTGGCGACGTCGACCTCGCCGGTGAAGCGGGCCCAGGCGAACGCCTTGGCCTCGGCGGTCGGCAGCGACGCGACGGCGCGGCTGTGCATGACCCGGGTGAAGACGGTCGTCTCGTCGGCGAGGGCGTCGTCGAGGGCGGAGACGTCCGTGCCGCCGCCCACGGCCAGCTGCGTGAGGAGGCGCCAGCGGAGGTCGACGTCGAGGTCGACGCCGTCGGGCAGGTCCTGCCCGTCGAGCCAGGCCTGGAGGGCGATCGGGTCGTCGCAGGTGCTGACGACCCACCGGAAGGCCGAGAGCTGCAGCTCGGAGCCGCTCTCGGTGGCCTCGAGCCGCGTGCGGGCGGCGGCGCGGACGCGGTCGAGCGCGCCCTCGGACGCAGCCGGGACGACCTCGCCGAGCACCCACGGCTTGGTCTGGCGCAGGGTGTCCTCGGTGTCCTCGATCGGCAGCGCGGCCTCGAGGAGGTCGACCACGTGGTCGGGGTCGAGGGCCGCCACGGAGTAGCCGCTCTTGAGGTTGTTCCACACCGCGGCCTGCACCCGGGCGTCGTCGAGGCGGGGGAGCGCGGTGGCCAGGGCACGCATGGTCGTCGGGTCGGGCACGTAGACGCCCCAGCTCTCCTCGTGCGGGTCGATCACGAGCGCGTCGTCGGTGCCGGCGAGCTCGGCCGGGAGGGGCGTCTCGGGTCCGGCGACGTCGAGCGGCGTCTCCACCCCCGGGCCGTCTGCGGGCAGACGGAGCACGCGCAGGCGGTGCGCCCGGTCGGCCGGGTGCTCGGCCGGCGGCGTGCGCAGGAGCAGCGACCGGTCGCGGTCGACGGTGAGCACGTCGGCACCGGCGGTGCGCAGCCACTCGTCGACGACGCCGGAGAGGTCACCGGCCCCCGACCGCTCCCAGCTCGCGAAGAGGTCGTGCATGGTCGCGTTGCCGAAGCGGTGGCGGGTGAAGTGGTCGATGGCGCCGGCGAAGAAGACGTCGTCGCCCAGGGTCGTGGCGAGCTGCTTGAGGATGCTCGAGCCCTTGGCGTAGGAGATGCCGTCGAAGTTCTGCAGCGCGACGAGCGCGTCCTCGGCGCCGTTGCCTGCGACGGGGTGCGTGCTCGGGCGCTGGTCGGCGCCCAGGCCCCACTGCCGCCGCGACCACGCCACGTTGGTCCAGGCGTCGCCGTACTGCGTGACGTCGGCGGTGACCCGGTTGCCCATGTACTCGGCGAACGACTCGTTGAGCCACAGGTCGTCCCACCAGGCGGGGGTGACGATGTTGCCGAACCACTGGTGCGCCATCTCGTGGGCCACGGTGGTGGCGCGCTGGATGCGCTGTCCGCGGGTGACGCGGGTGTCGAAGACCATCTGGTCGCGGAAGGTCACGCAGCCGGGGTTCTCCATCGCGCCGGCGTTGAACTCGGGCACGAACGCCTGGTGGTAGTCGCCGAACGGGTAGCGGATGCCGAAGAGGCGGTGGAACTCGTCGAAGCACTGCCCGGTCATGGTGAACAGCTCGTCGGCGTCGGCCTCGAGCGCGTCGGCCAGGCTCGCGCGACAGCTCAGGCCCAGTGGGATGCCGTCGTGCTCGGACCGGATCAGGTGGTAGGGCCCGGCGACCAGGGTGACGAAGTAGGTCGAGAGCGGCTGCGTGGGGCCGATCTCCCACTCGCCCGGCTCGCCCTGGGTCGCGGGTGCGTTGCCGACGACGACCCAGTCGGTGGGGGCCGTCACGTGCAGCGTGTACGGCGCCTTGAGGTCGGGCTGGTCGAAGCAGGCGAAGATCGTGGGGGCGGCGTCCATGAAGCTCATGCCGTAGACGTAGGCCCGGCCGTCGGCCGGGTCGACGTGGCGGTGCAGGCCCTCGCCGTCGTTGCGGAAGGGCATCACCGCGTCGACCACCAGCACGTTGGTGCCGGCGGTCGTCTCGAGCGGGAACCGGCCCCGGTCGAGCAGGTCGACGTCGAGGGTCTGGTCGTTGAGCCGGATTCTCGTGAGGTGGGTCGGCTTGAGGTCGACGAACGTCGTGCCGCCCTGGCTCTCGAAGGTCAGCGTCGTCAGCGACGTGAACGTCGCCTCGTCGGCTGCGAGGTCGAGGGTCACGTCGTACGACGTCACCTCGAGGAGGTCGACACGCGCACGTGCCTCGGTCTGACGAAGGCTCTGGGAGGCACTCACGCGGCCACCCTACGGAGTGCCCGTTCAGCCTCGACGTGGGCGGGCGAAGTCCTGCACCCAGTAGTGCCCGAAGGTCGACTTGCGGTGGTAGGCGTAGCCGAAGCCGACGTGGCGGAACGAGCCCATCAGCACCGTGCAGTGGCCCGGGCTGGCCATCCAGGCGGCGACCACGCTGGCCACGTCGTCGTAGCCGGCGCCGATGTTCTCGCCCCAGCGCGACCAGCGGTAGCCGGCGTCGGAGATCCGGTCGCCGGGGTCGTCGCCGTTGGGGGAGTCGTGCTCGAACCAGTCCTTGCGGGCCATCTTGCGGGCGTAGCCGCGAGCGGCCCTGGTGAGGCGCTTGTTGCGCTTGAGCGGGCCGGCGGCCGGGAGCAGCTCGGTGCCGCAGAGCTGAGGCACGGAGCGGACGACGTTGACGAGGCGCAGCATCGTGCGCAGGAGCCGGCGCGGCTTGAGCTTCGCGACGGGCCCGCTGGCCGGCGGGCCGACGAGGTCGGCGAGGTCGGCGACCAGCCCGGTGACCGGGGTCGGGCGCGGTAGGGGCGGGGCCGACTGCGCGCCGTGGGCGACCTGCGCCGCCGCGGGAGCGGTCGCGGACGCCGCGGGGGCTGTCGCGGGGGCCAGCGTGAGGAGGAGGGCAGAGCAGAGGGCAGCGACGAGGGCAGCGACGAGGGGAGTGACGTGGGGAGTCAGGGACCTGCGTGCCGGGCGGGGGGACCTGGGCATCCCTGGACCTTGCCCTGCGCCGGGCCCCCTGCGCGGCCGAACGCCGCGAC
>JBFJKO010000180.1:0-6998 GCA_041634935.1 Nocardioides sp. | reverse complement strand
GTAGGGCACGACGGCAGACGGGGAGCCGCCGTGGAAGACCAGCGGCAGGCTCTGCGGGTCTCCGCCCACGAGCACCTCGAGGCTGCGGCCGTCGGGGGTCGGGACCTCCAGGATCTGCATGGTGCGAACCTACGCTCGTCCACAGCCGCTCGACGACGGTGCGCGGCGTGTCGGCCGTCGCCGTTAGGGTGCTCGGGTGCCTGACGCCCCCGCCCCCGCCGCAGCGGCCACCGATGCCAAGGTGCGTGACGTCCTCGGGGTCGCGGTCGCCGCCCTGGGCGGCGCGGAGCGCTCGGGCCAGGTCGCGATGGCCGAGGCCGTCGGCGCGGCGCTACGCACCCACGAGCACCTGCTCGTGCAGGCGGGCACCGGCACCGGCAAGTCGCTGGCCTACCTCGTGCCGGCGCTGGTGCACGACAAGCGGGTCGTGGTGGCCACCGCCACGCTGGCCCTTCAGCACCAGCTCGTTGAGCGTGACCTGCCGCGGCTGGTCGAGGCCGTCAAGGGAGTCCCCGGCGTCGACACCTCCTACGCCGTGCTCAAGGGCCGCTCCAACTACGCCTGCCTGCACCGCATCCGCGAGGGAGTGCCCGACGACCAGGGCGTGCTGGTCGACGTCCCGCAGGGCTCGATGGCCGAGAAGGTCCTCGAGCTGCGCGCGTGGGCCGAGCAGGAGGCCACCGACAAGGGCTCGGGTGAGCGCGACGCCGCGCCGCGCCACACCGACCGCGAGTGGCGGCAGGTCAGCGTGAGTCACCGCGACTGCCTGGGCGCGAGCAAGTGCCCGTTCGGGCAGGAGTGCTTCGCCGAGCTGGCGCGCGAGAAGGCCCACCGCTCCCACCTGGTGATCACCAACCACTCGCTGCTCGCGATCGACGCCATCGAGGGCGTCCCGATGATCCCCGACTACGACGCCGTGGTCATCGACGAGGCCCACGAGCTCACCGCCCGGGTCACCCAGGCCGCCACCGACGAGCTCACCGCCGCCGACGTCGAGCGGGCCGCGCGGCGCTCGGTGCGTCACGTCGAGGGCAACGAGGCCGACGACCTCGCCGACGCGGGCGAGGCGCTGCGCGACGCGATGGCCGAGGCGCGACCGGGCCGGATCGAGCGGCTGCCGGTCGACCTCTCCGACGCGCTCGTCCTGGTGCGCGACGCCGCCCGGGCCTGCCTGTCGGCCTACCCGAAGGCCTCCGACTCCAAGAAGGACGGCGAGGCCGACCCCGGGCTCACCCAGGCCAAGGGCACCGTGCAGGACGTCTTCACCATCGCCGAGCGGATGGCGGCCGCAGCGGCCTCCGACGTCCTGTGGCTCAACGAGGGGGGCACCGGGGAGCGCAGCCGGATCCCTCCGCGCCTGTGCGTGGCGCCGCTCGAGGTGTGGGGCCCGATGCGCGACAAGCTGCTCTCCGACAAGACGGTCGTGATGACCTCGGCGACCCTGATGCTCGGCGGCGACTTCGCCAACGTCGCCTCCAACGTCGGGCTCAAGCCGTCCGAGCAGGTCGGCCACCCCGGCGCCGGCGACCTGCCCGACGACGCGCTGCCCTGGACGGGCCTCGACGTCGGCTCGCCGTTCGACTACAGCCAGCAGGGCATCCTCTACGTCGCTCGCCACCTGCCGCCGCCGGGACGCGACGGGCTGGTCAAGGCGCAGCTCGACGAGATCGTCGAGCTGGTCGACGCCGCCGAGGGTCGCACCCTCGGGCTCTTCTCCAGCCGCCGCGCCGCCGAGGCCGCGGCCGAGGAGGTCCGCACCCGGCTGCCGCACCTCACCACGCTCGCCCAGGGCGAGGCGCAGCTGCCCGAGCTGGCCAAGCAGTTCGTCGAGGACCCGCACACCTGCCTCTTCGGCACCCTCAGCCTCTGGCAGGGGCTCGACGTCCCGGGCGACACCTGCCAGCTGGTGCTCATCGACCGCATCCCCTTCCCGCGCCCCGACGACCCGCTGATGAGTGCGCGGCAGAAGGCCACCGACGCCGCCGGCGGCAACGGGTTCATGCAGGTCGCGGCCACGCACGCGGCCCTGCTGCTCGCCCAGGGCGCGGGTCGCCTGATCCGCACCACCAGCGACCGCGGGGTCGTCGCCGTCCTCGACCCGCGCCTGGCCACCGCGCGCTACGGCGGCTTCCTCAAGGCGTCGTTGCCGCCGATGTGGACCACCACCGACCCCGCCGTCATCCGCAAGGCCCTGGCCCGGCTCGCCGCGAGCTGAGGTCGGCTGACCCTCAGCGCCGCACGCGCACGCGGATGCGCTGGGTGAGTCCGTCGTCCTTCGGCAGGCCCCGGCACGAGTACGGCGTGTACTGCTCGAAGCAGCGCCCGAACCGCGCGCTGGTGTTGGCGAGCGTGACCTCGACGTGACGCACCCGGCGTGAGCTGAAGGGCACCGAGCGGCGGCCCTTGCCCTTGGCGGAGAGGCTGATCCGTCGGGTGAAGGTCTGGCCCCGCTTCGGCACGACGGTGACGGCCGCCATCGATCCGCGCGCCCGTCGCGCCATGTCGAGCACGACGCGCAGTCGGGTGCGCGGGCGGTCGAGGCGCCGCGGGGTGAACCGGTAGGTCGCCGAGGTCAGGTGGTCGGTGCGCACGGTCGCGACGCCGGTCCGCAGCCGTCGAGGGGTCAGCGTCACGCTGCCCTGCAGCGGCCCGGTCGGGTAGCGCTGCGCGCGGCCCTCGTCGTAGCGCCCGCGCGGGTCGCGGTTGGCGACCGAGTAGGCGAGCATCTGCTCGGCCGCGGTGGTGCCCCGCCGCTCGAGGGCGGCGGCGAGACCCTGCCAGGAGTAGCGGTCCGGGGCACCCGGCGCGCCGTCCACCTTGCGCAGCACGTCGAGCACGAGCCGCGGCATCGGGCCCTTCCGGGCCGGGAACCGCTCGCTCAGGAACCGGAAGAAGCTCCAGGTGCCGTAGTGGAAGCCGTTGTAGACGCCGGAGGTGACGAAGCTGTCGAGCGGCAGGTGCGGCGCGGTGAGCGGACTGCGACGCAGGAACTGCACGTTGTCGTCGATGCCGCCGTAGACCTCGTCCTCGGCCCAGGTCGCGGTCGCCTCGAGGAGCCACTGGTCCTCGAAGGCGTCGTAGGCGAACTGGACGGCGTGGAAGTACTCGTGCGCCGCGGTGACCCGCAGGTTGTCCCAGGGGGAGCCGTCGAACTCGGCGTAGTCGTTGTCGAGCACGCAGTAGGCCCACCGGTCGGCCCGCTCGCGTCCGTCCCGGCCTGCTCGTGGGGTCGGCTGGTCGGAGGTGCAGTAGCCGTAGGCGCCGCGGCTGGCGACGTCGGCGAGGTAGACGTCGAAGCGTGCGTCGCCGCCGCGGGTCCCGTCGGGCAGCGGTTCGCGGTAGCCGGCCGCGAGATAGGTGTCGTGGATCCTCGTCAGCTCACGCACGACGCCGTCGACGTAGTCGGGTACGCCGTTCGCACCCGCTGCGCCGTCGGCGTCGCGGCGGTCGTCCGGGGGCGGCGCGTCGTCGTGGTCGGCCGGGGTGCTCACGTAGTGCACGCACAGGTCGGGGGTGCAGACCGGCGGCGCCTCCGCGACGTCGTACTCGATCGTGAAGGTGTCACCGTCGTATTCGTCGGTGGGGCGGGCGAGGTAGGCGTCGGCGACCTCGCGGTCGTCGGCGTCGAGCGAGTCGTAGCGTCCGACGAGGTCACGTAGCGCCATCGTGAGGTCGCGGGTCGCGGCGCCGGTCGGGGCGTCGGTCCCGGCCGGGGCGAGCAGCGACTTCACGACCGCCAGCGTCGGGTCGACCTCAGACCCGGCGTCCACGCCCGGACCCGGCGCCGGTACGGCGCCCGAGGCCGACGCCGCCGTCCCCGCGGTGAGGGCCAGGACCGCCGTCAGGGCGACGACCCCCCGACGGGTCGCGCGCGAACGGGGGGAGGGGGCCACGGGAGCACGCTATCCAGCCCCCGCCGCGCGTCTCAGAGTCGGGAGCGCCCGTCGTACCCGCCCTTGGGCTGCTTGCGGATCCCGAAGAAGTCGGCCACGGTCGGCGCGACGTCGAGGGTGTGCGCCACGGTCGGCGAGGCCTTGCGTCGCGGGACCTTCGGGTGACCGCCGGAGATGAAGAACGGGATCGGCCGGGTGGCGGGGTGGCCGTGGTTGCCGGGGATCGGGTTGCTGCGGATCGGGTCGGGGTCGCTGAAGCGCCAACCGGCCTTGCAGAACACGACGAGGTCGCCCGCCTCCGGCCCGCACCGCATCCAGCGCGACTCGGGGTCCTTGCAGTTGAGCACGCCGGGCGTCGCGCGGGCGAGCCGGCGCATCTTCTTCAGCGCCTTCGCGCGCTGGCGCTTCGGGCCGGTCCAGTAGACGAGGTCGGCGCCGCCGTTGTCGGCGATGACGAACTTGCCGGCGAGGAACGGGTCCTCCTCGAAGACGCTCGTCAGCGTGATGACGTTCTGCGGCTTCGACCAGTCCAGCGAGTGGTCGGCCAGCACGATGACCATCGAGTGCTCCCAGCGGCCGGAGTCCTTGAGCGCGGAGACGAAGCGCCCGACCTGGGCGTCGGTCGAGACCAGGGCGGCGCGGCGCGCGGCCTTGAGGCCAAGCGGGCCGGTGTAGTCGCTGTGGCCCACGCGGTCGACGTCGCCGAGGTTGACGAACATCAGGTGCGGGTCGAGGTCCTCGAGCATCGCGAGCGCGGCGTCCATCGTGAACTGGTCGGGGGCGTGCTCGGAGACGGGGATGATCGGCGCCGGCTCCCAGCGGTCGGTCGCGCGGGTGCCGAAGATGCCGTAGAGGTACTCCTTGCTCAGCACCGTGCCGGTGCGCAGCCCCTTGCGGTTGAGCCGCTCGATGATCGTGTCGGCCTTCAGGTCCGAGGGCCGGTCGAGGGTGCGGATGACCTTCTCCTTGCGATCGTAGATCGCGTTGGCGGGCACGCCCGACCGGTCGGGGCGCACGCCGGTCATCATCATCGTGTGGTTGGGCAGCGTCTCCATGATCGGCTTCGACGACGCCCGCGAGTAGCGGTAGCCCTCGTTGCGCATGGCGTGCAGGTTGGGGGTCAGGCCGCTGTCGATCTCGGAGGGGATGCACCCGTCGACCACGAGCACGTAGGCGCGCTTCTTGGTCCGGCGCAGCCCGCCGCCGGCGGCGGCCGCCGGGTCGCTGACCGCGCCGGAGGCGACGGCAGCGGCGGAGGAGAACACCAGGCCGGCACCGCCGAGCTTGAGGACCGTACGGCGTCCGGCAGCGATCTCGGCCAGCCCGACCTCGTACGGCGTGGGCTCACCGGGGACGCGCACGGAGGAGTCGTCGCACATCTCAGGCCACCGGCTTTCCGACGCGCGTCACGGTGTTGGTGCCGGACTTCGTCTGATAGCTCGTCGAGTAGGTGATCTCGGTCTTCTTGTCGGCGCGGTCGCCGATGATGAACCAGTCCATCTGGGCGCGCTTGGCGGTCAGGTCGAGCACCGAGAAGCCGTGGTCGTCGAAGTTGAGGTACTTGATGTAGGGGTTCGCCGCCAGGATGCCCGCCTCGACGGTCTCGCTCGTGGTGTGCGCCGGGGTGCCGGTGATGTCCTTGAGGTTGTTCGACGTCACCGAGCTGCACACGAACTCCACGCCCGCGGTCCCGCTCACCGGGTAGGTGCCGGCGTCGTAGGGCAGCTCGCAGGCCCAGCCGGAGTGGATGTCGCCGGTGATGAAGAGCGCGTTCTCCACCTGGTGGTCCTTGATGAAGGTGAAGATCTCCTTGCGGTCGGCGGTGTAGCCGTCCCACTGGTCGACGTTGTAGGGCAGGCCGTCGGCCGGCAGGAGCCCGGTGACGTCGTTGACCGGGCCGACCAGGTCGCCCGGCAGCGAGCCGAAGGTGACGGGGGTGATCATCACCGGGTTGCCGATCACCTTCCACAGGGCGCTGCGGCGCTGGAGCGACTTCTTCAGCCAGCGCAGCTGCTTGGCTCCGGTGATCGTGCGGTCGGGGTCGTTGACCTCACCGTCGGGCGTCGGCACCGGGGCCGGGAACGTCGTGTGCACCTGCTCCGAGCGGTAGGTGCGCAGGTCGAGCATGCTGATCTCGGCCAGCTTGCCGAAGCGCAGCCGGCGGTAGAGGCGGTTGCCGTCACCGAGCTCGGTGGAGTTGTTGAGCTGCACCGGCATCCACTCGTCGTAGGCGCGGTGGGCGCGGGCGCGGCGGCGCTTGTAGTTGCCCTCGTCGTCCTGGTGGTTCTCGGCGCCGGTGTCGTACTGGTCGTTGGTGACCTCGTGGTCGTCCCAGGTCACGATCCACGGGAACTTGGCGTGCGCAGCCTGGAGGTCGGTGTCGCGCTTGTACTGCGCGTGGCGCTGGCGGTAGTCGGCCAGCGAGACCATCTCGCGCGCCGGCTGGTGGGAGCGGACGTCGACGTTGCCCTGTCCCATGCCGTACTCGCCGGGGGCGTACTCGTAGAGGTAGTCGCCGAGGTGGACGACGGCGTGCAGGTCGTTGCGGGCCGCGATCCCGCGGTAGGCCGAGAACCAGCCGGCCTGCAGGTTGGCGCAGGAGACCACGCCGAGGCGCAGGTTGCGCGGCGTCGAGCGACGACGCGGTGCGGTGCGGGTGCGCCCGACCTGGCTGCGCGCGCCGCGGTAGGTGAAGCGGTAGTGGTACCAGGTGGCGGGCTTGAGGCCGCTCACGTCGAGCTTGACGGTGTGGTCCCGCGCCGGGCCGGTCACGAAGGTGCCGCGCTTGACGACCTTGCGGAACGCCCGGTCCTTGGCCACCTCCCAGGTCACCTCGACCCGTGGGCCCTGGCCCGAGCCGGGGGTGCTGGCCGGGGTGGGCGTCACCCGCGTCCAGAGGATGACCTTGCGCGGACGTGGGTCGCCGGAGGCGACACCGTGCTGGAAGTAGCGCCTGCCGGCCGGCTTCGCAGCCGCCTCGCCGGCGCTCGCGGTACCGGCGGCGGTGGCGGCCACGGTCGCGAGACCGGCGGCCGTGCCGGAGGCCAGGACCGTACGGCGGTCAACGGGCGGGATGATCGAAGAGGTCGTCGTCACATCAGTATT
>JBFJKO010000179.1:0-7000 GCA_041634935.1 Nocardioides sp. | reverse complement strand
GTCCCAGTCGGAGGAGTCCATCTTGCCGGTGCGGATGTGGTTGAGCGGCACCTTCGCCTCGGCCGAGAGCAGCCGCATCGAGATCTCCGAGCGCGTCATCTCGAGGCTGAAGAAGCAGCTGGTGAGGTTGTTGTGGATCGACGCCGCACGGCAGAAGTCGAGCGCAAGTGTCGACTTGCCCATGGCAGGACGCGCCGCGACGATGATCATCTGGCCCGAGTGCAGACCGTTGGTGAGGTCGTCGAGGTCGGCGAAGCCGGTCGGGACGCCGTACAGGCCGGACTCACGGTTCTCGATCGCCTCGATCTCGTCGAGGACCTTGTCCATGATGTCGCTCAGGGGCGCGTAGTCCTCGGCCGCCCGACGCTCGGTGATCTGGTAGACCTCCGCCTGGGCCCGGTCGACGATGTCGTCGATCTGGCCCTCGCCGGCGTAGCCGTACTGCGCGATCTTGGTGCCGGCGTCGACGAGGCGTCGCAGGATCGCCTTCTCGCGCACGATGTGGGCGTAGTACTCGGCGTTGGACGCGATCGGGACGTTGGCGGCCAGGGTGTGGAGGTAGGGCGCTCCACCGATCTTGGCGAGCTCGCCACGCCGCTGGAGCTCCGCGGCGACGGTGATCATGTCGACGGGCTCGCCGCGACCGAAGAGGTCGATGATCGCGTCGTGGATCGTCTCGTGCATCGGGCGGTAGAAGTCGGTGCCGCGCAGGACCTCCGAGACCTCGGCGATGGCGTCCTTGGAGATCAGCATCGACCCGATCACCGACTGCTCGGCCGCCATGTCCTGCGGCGGGGTGCGGTCACCGCCCGAGCTGCGCGGCGAGTCACCCGGCTCGAACGCTGCGGGCCCGTCGCCCCAGTCGTCGAACGGCGGCTCGGGCATCTGGCGGTGGTCGGAGTCGGTGACGCTCACGGTCTCGCTTCCGGTTAGCAGCAGGTGATGCTGATGACGCTAGGGACAGGCACCGACACTCTCCGGTGTCCCCGCTGACGGGACGGCGGTGGAGCTGGTCGGACTCGCGAACCTACGGGTCCGGAGGCCCCCGGCGATACCGGGCTATCCACAGGGCCTGTGGATAAGTGGGGTGCACCCGTGGACGACACGCACCACGCTGTGCACAGCCTGGGGAGCAACCTGTGTACAACTTGGGCACAACGACCCGTACACCGCCTCTGACCTGCGCAAACTCCGTGCACCGGCTGTGGAGTGAAAAGAAGTGGTCAGGCATTTCTGTTCACCGGCCGTCCACCTCGGCGTGTCCTGGTGGATTGTCGACAAACCCACCTCTCCACCGGCTATCCACAGAGCTGTGTATGACGACTCGATCCCCTGGGGCGAGGACGACGGCGGCGCACCGACCGCATAGGTTCGGCCCCGTGCGGGAACAGGACAGGGCCATCGTCCGCCTGGCGGTGCCGGCGTTCCTCGCCCTCGTGGCGGAGCCGCTCTTCCTGCTCGCCGACGCCGTGGTCGTCGGTCGGCTCGGCACCCCCCAGCTCGCCGGGCTCGGCATCGCGGCGGTGATCCTGCAGACCGCGGTGGGCGTGTGCATCTTCCTCGCCTACGGCACCACGGCGGGGGTCGCGCGTCGCCTCGGCGCCGGCGACCTCCGGGCCGCTCTCACCCAGGGGGTCGACGGGCTCTGGCTCGCGACCCTGCTGGGGGTGGTCCTCACCCTGCTCGGGCTGCTCCTCGCCGAACCCCTCGTCGCGCTCTTCGGCGCCGCTCCCGCGGTCGAGGGGTACGCCGTGGACTACCTGCGCGTGGCAGTCCTCGGGATCGCGCCCCTGCTGCTCATGCTCGCCGCCACCGGGGTGCTCCGCGGGCTGCAGGACACACGTACTCCCCTCGTCGTCGCGGTCGCGGGCAACCTGCTCAACATCGCCCTCAACGTCACCCTCGTCCACGGCGCGGGCCTCGGCATCGCCGGCTCGGCCCTCGGGTCGGTCATCGCCCAGGTGCTCTCCGCGGCCGCCCTCGTGGGCGTGGTCGTCCGCGGGGCCCGCCGCGAGGGAGCCTCGCTGCGTCCCGACGCCGCCGGCGTCCGCCAGGCCGGTCGCGCCGGCGTCCCGCTGGTCGTGCGCACGCTCACCCTGCGCGCCGCGCTGCTCGTCACGACGTACGCCGTCAGTCTCGGCGCCGCCGGCGGCGCCACCGAGATCGCCACCCACCACCTCGCCCTGACGCTGTGGGGCTTCCTGGCATTCGTGCTCGACGCGATCGCGATCGCCGCCCAGGCCCTCACCGGCAAGATGCTCGGCGCGGGCGACCGCGAGGGCACCCGCGCGGTGACCCGACGGATGGTGTGGTGGGGCGTGGTCAGCGGGGTGGTGACGGGGCTCGGCCTCGCCGCCCTGAGCCCAGTGCTCGGCGCGCTCTTCACCACCGACCCCGAGGTGCGCTCGCTGCTGGTGCCGGTGCTCGTCGTGGCCGCGCTCGGGCAGCCGATGGCCGGCGTCGTCTTCGTGCTGGACGGCGTCCTCATCGGCGCCGGCGACGGGGCCTACCTCGCCTGGGCCGGGTCGCTCACCCTGGTCGTCTACGCGCCGGTCGCGCTGCTGGTCGCCGCGGCCGGTGGCGGGCTCGTCTGGAGCTGGGTCGCGTTCGCCGGGCTCTTCATGGGCGGACGGCTCGTGACCCTCCTGCACCGGGAACGCGGCGAGACGTGGCTCGTCACCGGTGCCCGTCACTGAGGCCGCCCGGCCGCCCGTAGAGTCCCGGGCGTGAAACCACTCCAGGCGATCGCGATGGGCTACGTCATCATCACGCTCTTCGCGCGCCAGGGCGGGTACGACCTGCTGCCCGACCCGCTCGGCTGGGCGCTGGTGCTGCTCGGCGTACGACGCCTGCCGGACCCGATCGACCGCGCCACCCTGCTCTACGTCGGCGCGCTGGCGCTGCTGGTCTCGATCCCGCTGTGGGTGCCCGACGTCCTCGACGCCGTGGCCCGCGAGGACGCCTCACTGGCGTGGGCCGCCAACCTGCCCGCCCTCGCCTTCGCGGCGCTGCTGTTCCGCCAGCTCAGCCAGTCCGCTCAGCGCGCGAGTGCCTTCACCGCGCAGACGGTCCTCCAGGGGCTGTTCACCCTGACCCTCGTCGTCGCGCTGCTGCCCGCGCTCGTCTTCGGAGGCGGCCTCGAGGCCCTCGCAGACCTCGCCGTCGGCGCCGAGCAGCTGCTCAACCTGGCCACCGTCGCCGTCCTGTTCGGCTACTCCGGCCGACGGTGGGCCGGGGCCCCCGAGCCGAGATAGACCAACGGCCGCCCCCCGGAGGGGACGGCCGCTGATGATCGTGCTGTGGTGCTCGTGCGTCAAGCCGGGATGACGTTGAGGGCCACGGAGGCCGACACGTCGTCGTGCAGCTTGACGGCGACCGTGTGGGCGCCGAGCGACTTGATCGGGTTGGTGACCACGATCGTGCGCTTGTCGATCGACTCGCCGGCGACGTCGCCGAGAGCCGATGCGATGTCGGTGACCGTGACGGCGCCGAAGAGACGACCCTCGGCACCGGAGCGGACCTTCAGGTCGACCGGGCCGGCCTGCAGCTTGCGCTGCAGCTCGGCGGCGTGGTCGTGGTCGCGCACGGAGCGCGAGGCACGAGCAGCCTTGATCGAGTCGACCTGCTTCTGGCCGCCCTTGGTCCAACGGGTGGCGACGCCACGCGGGATGAGGTAGTTGCGGCCGTAGCCGTTCTTGACCTCGACGATGTCGCCGGCCGCGCCGAGTCCATCGACTTCCTGGGTAAGGATGAGCTTCATGTCAACCTCTCTCAGCGACCGGTGGAGGTGTAGGGAAGCAGAGCGACCTCGCGGGCGTTCTTGACCGCGATGGCGACGTCCCGCTGGTGCTGGACGCAGTTGCCGGTCACGCGACGCGCGCGGATCTTGCCTCGGTCGGAGATGAACTTGCGGAGGAGACCGGTGTCCTTGTAGTCGACGCCGGTCGCCTTCTCCTTGCAGAACTGGCAAACCTTCTTCTTGGGCTTGCGCATCACTGCCTTGGCCATTGTGGTGCTTCCTCTCTAGAAGCCCGGCCCTGCGGAGCAGGGACGGAATGGTGACGGATGTGCGATCAGTTGGTGGTGCTGGTCGTGCGGTGCTGCTGGATCAGTGCTCGCTCAGAACGGGGGCTCGTCGGAGCCCACGCCCGGGGCGCCCCAGGGGTCGGTGGCGGGACGCTGCCCACCACCGGACGGCGCGCCGCCGGCGGGAGCCGGCGTGGCCCACGGGTCGTCGGCCTGCTGGCCGCCGCCCTGACCGCCGCCGGAGTAACCGCCGCCGCCCTGGTTGCCGCCGCCGTAGCCCCCGCCGCCGCCGGAGCGACTGGCACGGGCCACCTTGGCGGTGGCGTACTTGAGCGACGGACCGACCTCCTCGACCTCGAGCTCGACCACGGTGCGCTTCTCACCCTCGCGCGTCTCGTACTGGCGCTGCTTGAGCCGCCCCTGCACGACGACGCGCATGCCCTTCTGCAACGACTCCGCGACGTTCTCGGCGGCCTGACGCCACACGGCGCAGGACAGGAACAGCGCGTCGCCGTCCTTCCACTCGTTGGAGTTCTTGTCGAAGGTGCGTGGGGTCGACGCGATCCGGAAGTTGGCCACCGCGGCCCCCGAGGGGGTGAAGCGGAGCTCCGGGTCGTCGACGAGGTTTCCCACGACGGTGATGATGGTCTCGCCGGCCATGAAGGTCTCCCTAGGAATCGCTTGATCCAGTGGTGTCGGTGTGCGCGCTCATCGTGGCGTGCGGCACCGACAGGGGAAAGTGCCTCTCCACAGATCGAGTCGACCTGACGGAGAAACCCGTCGCTCAGTGAGCGTCGGGGCGGAGCACCTTCGTGCGCAGGATCGACTCGTTCAGCGTGAGCTGACGGTCGAACTCCTTGACCGTTGCGGGCTCGGCCTGCAGGTTGATGACGGCGTAGATGCCCTCAGCGTTCTTCTTGATCTCGTAGGACAGGCGACGCCGGCCCCACACCTCGACCTTGTCGACGGTGCCACCGTCGGTGCGGATGACGTTGAGGTACTTGTCGAGCGAAGGCTCGACAGTGCGCTCTTCGAGACTGGGGTCGAGGATGACCATCACTTCGTAGGCACGCAAAGCGACCCACCTCCTCTGGACTCAGCGGCCACGGTCTCTCCGTGGCAGGAGGGCTTTGTGCGTTGTTGCTGCATCTGGACGACCGGTGACCCAATCGGTGGGGCGGTCGACACAGACAGTGAAGGCTAACAGCGCCTCGCGAGCGACGCGAAAACCCCGTGCCGCCGGGCTAGCGGTAGGTGAGGGGGTTGTCGACGACCGGCTCGGCCTGCTCGCCGACCACGAAGACGCCGTTGACGCCCGGGACGCCGCCGGGTGCCTCGAAGGGGACGTAGATGCAGGTGCGGGAGGGGCCGAAGCTCCAGATGTCCTGGAGCGAGCCGAGCACCTCGGTGCCGTCGAGGGAGTAGAGGGTGACGCCGATCGGGGTGCCGTCGGGGACCCCACGGATGAGGTACTCGGCATAGATCAGCTCGCCGGGCACCACCGCCATCTGCTGCGGCACCTCGATGGTGCTCCCGCCGTTGCAGCGGCCCTCGTCGCCGTCGGTGACCCACCCGGCCGACTCGAACTGCACGTCGTCGGGCATGACGTCGCTGCGCGGCAGCGTGTCGACGTACGGCGAGACGTAGTCGGGGTCGCCGCCCTCACGGGCGATCTGCAGCAGGTCGGCGGCCAGGTCGACCGGGCGGATCAGCGCCGACCCGGAGGTGATCGCTCCGGCGGAGTCGGAGTTGGCGGTGATGACGGCGGTGTTGATGCCGATGATCTCGCCGGCGTCGTTGATCGATGGCCCGCCCGAGTTGCCCGAGCCGAGCCGGACGTCGGAGTCGATGAAGCCGCGCTCGGTGCCGATGACCGGGTCCGCCTGGAAGGTCGAGACCACGCCCCGGGTGACGGTCAGCGGCTTGCTGAGCTGCGAGGCGACGTTGCCGATCGCGGGGTAGCCGAGGGCGGTGATCTCGTCGCCGGTGCGCACGTCGCTGCTCGTGCCGAGCGGCAGCGGCTCGGGCAGGTCGAGGTCGTCGGGGTCGATCCGGTTGCCGGCGGCGTCCGCGGTGATCTGCAGGACGGCGAGGTCGAGGTAGCCGTCGGCCACGATCGGCTCGGCCCGGTAGGTCGGCTCGGCGGCGACGTCGTCGGAGCCCGAGGTGACCGACACCAGCAGGAAGGCCGGGTCGCCGCCCTCGACCGCGCCCTGGCCGGGCGCCGTCGGCTTGCCGACGTGGGCGTTGGTGAGGACCAGGCCGTCGCTGCTGATGATGCTGCCGGAGCCGGTGTACATCGGGTTGCCGGAGTCGTCGATCGCGGTGAGGAAGACCGACGCGGCCTTGGCCCGGTCGAGCTCGGCGGTGTCGAGGCGGTCGTCGAGCGTGTTCTGGCCCAGCCCGCTGCCGGCCACCTGGTCCGACTCGTCACCGGTGACGGCTGCGCCGAGCGCCACCGCTCCGACCACGGCGAGCACCACCGCGATCACGGCACCGCCGACGACCAGGGCGCGCTGCCGCTTCTTGCGCGCGATCGCCGCGACGGCCTGACCGACAGCCATCACCGGCACGACCTCGATCTCGTAGCCGGCGTTCGGGTGGCCCAGGCTGATCTCGGTGGGCTCCTCGATGAGCAGCGTCGAGATGCGCTCGCCGTCGACGAACGAGCCGCCGGTGGAGTGGTCGGTCCAGAGCCAGCCGTCGGGGCCGGGCTCGATGACGGCGTGCAACCGCGAGACCGCGCTGTCGTCGGCGACGACCTCCATCTGCGGGTCGCGACCCACCCGCACCGGCGCGTGACCACCGAAGCGCACGTCGGAGTCGAGGCGGCGCCGCACGAGCAGTCCGGGGTGCTCGCTCGGGCCGGGGGGCGGGGCCGGCGCGCCCGGGGCCTCGGGCCCGGCGGGCGGGTAGAGCGGTCCGCTGATCATCGTGGTGTCCAGGTCGGACGGCGGCCCGGTGGGCGGCGGGG